>JBCCRB010000014.1:0-16981 GCA_039208465.1 Pseudomonadota bacterium | reverse complement strand
CGGTTGGCGATGTAGCGCACCGGATCGATCGGCTCATGGGTTGGGCCAGAGGTGATGATGATCCGCTTGCCTTTGAGTGGTTTCGGCCGATCGTCCACGAGGTTCTCAATAGCTTCGACGATCTCCATCGGTTCAGCCATGCGCCCAACACCCGCCTCGCCGCTTTCAGCCATCTCACCGGCATTAGGCCCGATGATATGAATGCCATCGGCGCGCAGCGTCGATTCATTGCGGCGGGTCGCCGGATGGGTCCACATTTGCGGGTTCATGGTCGGCGCAATCAGAACCGGTTTGTCGGTGGCCATCAGCACGGTTGAGGCCAGATCATTGGCCAGGCCATGCGCCATCTTGGCCATGAAATCGGCGGTTGCAGGCGCCACCACCAGTAAATCGGCCTCACGCGACAAGCGGATATGGCCAATGTCGTGCTCGGCATCGCGGTCCCACAGATCAGAAAAGACTGTGTCGCCGGAAATCGCGCCAACGCTCATCGGCGTGACGAACTGCTTGGCCGCTTCACTCATCACGCAGCGCACCGACGCGCCGCGTTCGCGCAACCGGCGGATCAGATCCAGGCATTTGTAGGCCGCAATGCCGCCGCCAATGATCAGCAGGATTTTTTTGCCATGAAGCGGGCCGCGCCTGACGTCACCAAGTTCTTGTTCTTGCTGCAGGCCCAATTCGTTGCCCAGTACTGCATCGGCGGAGACGTCAAACAAGTTGGCCAATGCGTTGATATGTTTCTGGCGCAGGCTCCGGGTGCCATTTTCCAACTTGACATAATGGCTATGCGACACCCCAATTTGGGATGCTACTTGCTCTTGGGTCAAACCAACGCGTTCTCTGAGTGCTTTCAAGCCGTTCATAATGGATATTTATACCCCAAATTGGGGCAATCAGGCAAGCTTAGACGAAAGAAAAGGCAATGTAGATTGCCGCAATGGCAATCACCCAAAGCGCCACCCGGCCCCAACGGCTATGCGCAGCTTCGGCTTTGCCGATCGCCTTGACGGTGTCGGGCGCCAGCTTGAAGCCATCCATGGCAGCCTTTTCAACCTCCAGGGACAACAATTCGGTTCTCCTCGCCAGATCCGGCACCTGCCTAGCGATGGAGACCAGCGCATGCAGTCCCTCACGGGCATCTTTGGCAAAGCCGACGGGCCCAAGATTTTTTGACACCCAGTCGGTGATGATCGGCCGCGCCGCCTCCCACATATTGAACTGCGGATCGAGCATGCGCGCATTGCCCTCGGCAACGACCATGGTCTTTTGCAACAAAAGCAGTTCGGGTCGGGTCTGCATGTCAAACAGATCGGTGACATCGAACAACAGGGTCAGCAGATTGCCCATCGAGATCGTGTCGGCCGGCTGATCGTGGATCGGTTCGCCGACAGCACGCAGCGCCTGGGCAAACGCATCGACATCATGGTGTTTGGGCACGTAGCCCGCTTCAAAATGCACCTCGGCGATCCGGCGGTAGTCGCGGCGGATGAAGCCGAAGAGGATTTCGGCCAGGAACCGGCGTTCGGCCAGGCCAATGCGGCCTGAAATGCCCATGTCGACGGCGATGATGTCGCCCTTTTCATCGACGAACAAATTGCCCGGATGCATATCGGCATGGAAAAAGCCGTCGCGGATGGCGTGGCGCAGAAAGGCCTGGATGACCTTGACCGCCAACGCCTCCAGATCGTGCCCGGCGGCCTTCAGGGCTTCGACATTGGACAGTTTGATGCCATCGACCCATTCCATGGTCAGGACATCGCGGCCGGTGCGTTCCCAATCCACCTTGGGCACGCGAAAGTCCGGATCATCCTTGGTGTTTTCGGCGATTTCGGAAAGAGCGGCGGCTTCCAGGCGCAAATCCATTTCGATGCGGGTGGATTGTTCCAGCGTCTCGGCAACCGCGACGGGCTTGAGGCGGCGCACGCCGGGAAACAGGCGCTCCTGCAGGCGCGCGAACATGAAGAAGGTTTCCAGATCCTTGGCAAAGCGGGCGCGCACGCCGGGGCGAACCACCTTGACGGCGACCTTGCGCTCACTGCCATCGGCGGTTTTGACCCAGGCAGGGTGAACCTGCGCGATTGAAGCGGCCGCGATGGGATCATCGATGCGCGAGAAAAGCGCATCGACGGACAGACCCAGCGAATCCTCAATGCGCGCAAAGGAATCCGCATTGGGAAAGCTTGCCATCTGATCCTGCAGATTGGCCAATTCCAGCGCCATATCGAGGCCGATAATGTCGGGCCGCGTGGCCAGGAACTGGCCGAGCTTCGCGTAAGACGGCCCGAGACGCGCAATCGCCGCGTTCATCCGGTCGGTGTGCGATTTACCGCCCGACCGCTTGCGCGAAATGGCGCTGGCGATTTTATGCGCCGTCAATGCCGGGCCGGAAAGGCCCTGCGCGGGCATGGCGGCCACAACGCCTTCGCGTGCGAGAACCCAGCCGGCTCTGACAAGCCTGAGTGCGGGAAAGAACGGCACCATGAATTATAGCTTCCAGCCCGAATGGAGCGCGGCGATGCCGCCGGTGTAACTGCGCCAATTGACCCGCTTGAAGCCGGCGGCGGTGATCATGGCGGCAAAATCGCTCTGGCGCGGAAATTTGCGGATCGATTCAACGAGGTAACGATACGGCTCATCATCGCCGGCAACGGCCTTGCCGATCGACGGGATCGCGTTGAATGACCAGGCATCATAGAGCTCTGCGAGCCCGGGCACATCAACCTCGGAAAACTCCAGACACAGGAAGCGTCCGCCCGGTTTCAGAACACGATAGGCTTCCGACAGGGCTTTGCTGATGTCCGGCACATTGCGGATGCCGAAGGCGATTGTGTAGGCATCGAAAGACTTGTCCTCAAACGGCAGCGCCTCGGCATTGCCCTCCACAAAGTCGGTCTTGTCCGCCAAGTTTCGCTTCAACGCTCTTTCCTTGCCGACGTCGAGCATGGACGCGTTGATGTCGAGCACCGTTACGTCGGCATTGCGCCCTGAGCGCTCAACGATGCGAAAGGCGATGTCGCCGGTACCGCCCGCCACGTCAATAGAGCGGAAGGGCCGTGTCTTTGACGGCGCAAGTGACGAAACCATCGCGTCTTTCCAGACGCGGTGCATGCCCGATGACATCAGATCATTCATAATGTCATAGCGGCGCGCCACGCCGTGGAAGACCGCGTCGACCTTTTCCTGCTTTTCGCCCTCCGATACTTCGTGAAACCCGAAGGATCGTTTCATGGAGTCATCGGTTCCGGTGCGCGTTTGCGACATGGTGCCTTCCTTATCGCAAGACAGAGCTTGCGCTTCTTTGTGTTGCAAATAGCCTATGCAGGAAAAAAGTCACCGGATGCAAGAAAAGCACCGGAGAAGGGTGAACCTATGGTCGCACATGTGCCCAAAGCTGAAATCCACTGCCACATTGAAGGGGCGGTCCCGCCGGACCTGGCGCTCAAACAAGCGGCCAAATATGGGGTCGATATCGGATCGGTCGTCGATGGCGATTTTTATGTCTGGTCCGACTTCACTTCGTTTCTGGAGGTGTTTGACGTTGTCGCCGGCCTGTTTCGCGATGCCGATGATTACGCCGCGTTGGCCGAAGGCTATCTAACCGCGCTGGCCAAGCAGAACTGCCTCTATTCGGAATTCTTCATCTCTACCGATCATGCGCGCATGGTCGGCATTGGCGAGGCGGACTATATCGCGGGTCTGGCGGCCGGCATTGTGGCGGCGCGCGACAAAACCGGCATTGAGTGCCGGATGATCGCAACGGGCCTGCGCCATGGCGGGCCGGAATCGGTTGAACGTGCCGCGCAATATGCCGCCGACAATCCGCATCCGCTGATCACCGGGTTCGGCATGGCGGGTGATGAGCGCATGCATCGGGTAGAGGATTTTGTGCGCGGGTTTGCCATTGCGCGCGATGCCGGCCTTGCGATTACCGTGCATGCTGGCGAGTTGGTGGGCGCGCAAAGCGTGCGCGATGCGCTCGATCATTTGCGCCCGGTGCGGATCGGGCATGGCGTGCGTGCTATCGAAGATCCAGCGCTTGTAGACCGTTTAGCCGAGGAGGCGATTGTGCTGGAGGTTTGCCCCGCATCCAACATCGCCTTGAAAGTGTTTGATGATTATGCGGCGCATCCTTTCACCCAGCTGCGCGATGCCGGTGTGATTGTGACGCTGAACTCTGATGATCCGCCGCATTTCAAATCGTCGATTGCGCGTGAATATGAGATCGCACAGGATCATTTCGGCTTGACCGACAGCGCGCTTACGGCAATCACGGGTCATGCCATTGAGGCGGCGTTTGTCGACGATGAAACGCGGGCAAAGCTGTTGGCCAAATTATCGTAGCAAGGGGCACTGCCCGGCAGAGGTTATTCCATGAAACAAGTTCTCGTCGTCGATCATCCGCTGGTGCAACACAAGCTGACGCAGATGCGGAAGAAAGAAACGTCCACGGCGGGATTCCGACGCCTGTTGCGGGAGATCTCGCTGCTGCTCTGCTATGAGGTGACGCGCGAATTGGCGATGACCACCGAGTCAATCGAAACGCCACTGGAGGCCATGGAAGCGCCTATCCTGGATGGCAAAAAGCTGGTCTTTGCGTCGGTTTTGCGCGCCGGCAATGGGTTGCTGGACGGCATGCTGGATTTGGTGCCGGCTGCCCGTGTTGCCCATGTCGGACTTTACCGCGACCATGCCACGCTGGAGGCCATCGAATATTATTTCAAAGCACCGGAAAACCTGACCGACCGTCTCGTTATCGTCGTCGACCCGATGCTCGCGACCGCCAACTCTGCGATTGCCGCCGTCGACAAATTAAAGGAACGCGGTGCGCATGATCTACGTTTCTGCTGCCTGCTGGCGGCGCCGGAGGGCATTGAAAACTTCACCAAGGCGCATCCCGATGTGCCGATCGTGACGGCGTCAATCGACAGCCATCTGAACGAGCTGGGGTATATCGTGCCAGGCCTCGGTGATGCGGGCGACCGCATGTATGGGACGAAATAAAGGATCTGTTTACCCTAAGGGCGGACCGGTCCATTTCTTTAAATCTGCGATGACCGTGCGGTGCTAGATTGCGCGCCGTGCGGAGGTCATCATGTTACGCCATGTGGTATTTTTGGGTTTTTGCGGTGCCGTCGCGCTGATGTTCGGCACCTATGTCGACCAGCGGTTGGAACCGGCACAAGATGGCGCTCAAATCCAGACAGTGGAAACCGCGCCTGAAGCGCCGAAAGCGCAGCCGGTCCGGCTCTCCGGTGTTGAACGTGTGCGCCGCGACCCGCAGGGCCATTATGTCGGCAGGTTTCAACTCAACAATCACCGGGTCAACGGGCTAATTGACACGGGCGCGACCGTCATCGCTATCAATGAAAGCGTGGCGCGGCGCGCGGGCATTTATTTGCGCCGCGAGGATTTCAAGTATACGGCGCAAACGGCCAATGGTCCGGTCAAGGCCGCGATGGCAACCATAGGCGATGTGCAATTGGGTCAAATCCGGATCAGCGATGTGGATGCCATGGTCCTGCCTGATGAATCGCTTGGCATCGTGCTGATCGGTATGTCTTTCATGAACCGGCTGCGCGGCTTTGAATATGACAATGGCCAGCTGGTGCTACGCCGCTAATCAATGCGTTCGATAACGGGCGTCATCGGCGCTACGTCGGTTTCGCTGATTTCAATGGCCTTGAAAATGTTCTGCCGCGCGTTTTCCACCTGCGCCTCGGTACGTGCATGGACAAAGCAGATCGGATCGCCCTTTTGCAATTTGGTGCCGATCGGCACGAAATCGGTCAAACCGACACAATGGTCGATCGTATCATCACGCTGTCGACGGCCGCCGCCCAGTTCGACAACAGCAATCCCCACGGCGCGCGCATCGACCTGCGCCAGCGCGCCCGAACGGTCCGCTTTGATGGGCACGATCAGCGGCGCTTTGTCCAAATAGTTGTCTGGCTTTTCCAAAAAGTCTGCCGGACCGCCAAGTGCCGTGACCATCTGGCCAAACAGGTCTGCGGCTTTGCCTTCATCGAGCACCTGGCGGACCATGGTCTCAGCCTTTGTCAAATCTGCCGCAGCGCCTGCTGAGACGACCATCTCAATTGCCAGCGCCACGACAACCGCCTCCAAGCGCGGATCGCGATGCGCGCCGGTCAGAAAGTCGACCGCGTTGTTCACTTCCACCGCGTTGCCAATCGCTGAGGCCAGAGGCTCGTTCATGTCCGTCAAAAGTGCGGTGGTTTTGGTGCGCGCGCCGTTGGCGACATCGACCAGGCTGCGCGCCAGTTCACGGGCCTTTTGCAAATCGCTCATGAAGGCGCCATTGCCGCATTTGACGTCGAGCACCAGCCAGCCGAGCCCGGCGGCTAGTTTTTTCGACAGGATGGAGGCGGTGATCAGCGACACATTTTCAACGGTCGCGGTGACGTCCCGCACGCCATAAAAGCGTTTGTCGGCCGGCGCCAGATTGGCGGTCTGGCCGATGATCGCACATCCAACTTCGCGTGTTACTTTGCGAAAGAGCTCATTGTCGGGCTGCGATGTGTAGCCGGGAATGGAATCCATCTTGTCTAGCGTGCCGCCGGTATGGCCAAGGCCGCGGCCGGAGATCATCGGCACCGCAACGCCGCAGGCGGCAACGATCGGCGCCAGCATCACCGAGACATTGTCGCCAACGCCGCCGGTTGAATGCTTGTCAGCGACGGGCCGGTCCAAATCCGACCAGTCCAGCCGGTCGCCGCTGTCGCGCATTGCCATCGTCAGGGCGATGGTTTCATTGCGGCTCAAACCGTTAAAATAAACCGCCATGGCAAAGGCGGAAATCTGCGCGTCTGAAACGGAGCCATCGGTGATGCCGGCGACGAATTCGAGAAGCTGCGCTGGTGGTAGTTCGATCTTGTCCCGTTTTAAGCGAACGATTTCCTGCGGCAGCATGGGGAAACTCCTGATGGCGACGGTCAATAATCGGCGTCGGCGCCATCGCTATCAGAAAGATCAAGGCGCGCAAGCAAGTTGCTCAACAGGCCCGAGGCGCCGAAGCGGAACGTCTCTTTGTTTGCCCAATCGGGTCCCATAATGTCCGCGGCAATCTTTAAGTAGGCGGCGGCATCTTCTTGCGTACGCACGCCACCGGCCGGCTTGAAGCCGCGCGTGCGATCGCCATGATCGCGGATGGCTTCGAGCATGATCTTCGCCGCTTCCTCAGTGGCGTTGACGGCAACCTTGCCGGTCGATGTCTTGATGAAGTCCGCGCCCTCTTCAAGCGCCAGTTTCGACGCGCCGGCAATTAGCGCCGGGTCCCGCAATTCGCCGGTTTCCAAGATCACCTTCAACAGCGCGCTGCCATCGGTGGTTGCCCGGATCGTGTGGATCATCGACCGGGCCAGATCGAGGTTACCAGCTGCAAATGCGCGGTAGGGCATGACCAGGTCAATCTCGTCAGCGCCATTGGCCACACAGTCTTTTGTCTCGCTCATGGTGGCCCTGACGTCCTCGTCCCCGGCGGGGAAATTGACGACGGTGGCCACCTTGATCGGCCCGTCGCCCAGGAGGCGTTTAGACTGCGCTACGAACCTTGGCCAGACGCAGACTGCCGCCACCGGCCCTGCCGGTGTCATGGCCTGCTTGCACAATTCCTCGATGTCATGCGGGGTGCAGTCATCGTTCAAATTGGTCAAATCGATCAGGCCGATGGCGCGGGTGACGATATTTTCTTTTTTCTCCGACACGGCGGTCCTCACTCCAAATCTGCGATAAACCGCGTCAATACATGCTGCAGGCGCTTGCCGCCAATGGGCGCCATTTCCTTGGTTTCGCCATGCGATAACTCAGCACCGCTCATGCCGGCGCCAAGATTGGTGATCACCGAACAGGCGGCGCATTTCAGCCCCAGGAAACGGCCCAGAATGACTTCGGGGACCGTCGACATGCCGACCGCATCGGCACCAAGTGTGCGCGCCATGCGAATCTCAGCCGGTGTTTCAAAGGACGGGCCGGAGAACCACATATAGGTGCCTTCATGCAAATCGACGTTTTCTGCCTTGGCAGCGTCCCGCAATTGCGTGCACAGGCCCGGGTCATAGGCGCTGGTCATGCCGACAAAGCGATCATCGGTCGGTTCGCCGATCAAGGGATGTGCACCGGAGAAATTGATGTGGTCGGTGATCAGCATCACCGATCCAGGCGGCATGGCCTCATCCAGCGACCCGGCTGAATTGGTCAGGATGAGGCTCTGAATGCCGAGCCCGAACAGAATTTCAAGCGGCTTGCGCATGACGGCCGCGTCGCCCTTTTCGTAATAATGCGACCGACCGGACAGCATGATCACCGGCTTGCCGCCGATGTTGCCGACAACCAATTCCCCGGCATGGCCGGTAACGCCCGATTCTGGAAAACCCTCCAACTCGCCATAATCAATGCGCACCGGATCTTCGACCGCTTCGACCAGGCCGCCGAGCCCCGAGCCGAGCACAAAGGCTGTGCGGGGCGTCAGACCGTTCAAGCGGCGGATGATCAGATCAATCGTTGCTTCCATTATTGCTTGCTTCCCAACACTTCGGCCTCAAAGCCGAACGGGAAAATGTCGGCGATGGTCACCGTCTCGACGATCCCGTTCATATCGCACAGATGCAGCTTTGCCGTTGGCGGCGCGAATTCGGCCAGGCGCTGGCGGCAGCCGCCGCACGGCGTGCATTTGTCTTTCTTGGCGGCAACGACGCAAATGTCAGTGATTTCACCGCCACCGGCCATCACATAATGCGACAGGGCCGTGGTTTCGGCGCACCAGCCCTCCGGATAGGAGATGATCTCGATATTGCCGCCTATGTAAATCTCGCCGTCGGCGGTCAAAATAGCCGCGCCGACCGGGAAGTCGGAATAGGTTGGCCGCGCTTTGTCCATGGCCTCGCGGGCCTTGGCATAGAGCCTGTCGAGGTCGGCCATCCTACCGCTCCTTCACATAGGCCTGACCACCGGCTTTCGGTGGGATCGCCTTGCCGATGAACCCGGCCAAAAGAACAACGGTCAGAATGTAGGGCAGCGCTTGCATGAATTGTGGCGGCACTTCCACAACGCCAAGGCGAATACCGGCAAAACGGATGGCGACCGCGTCGAGAAAGCCGAAGAGCAGGCAGGCCAACATCGCGTTGACGGGCTTCCATTTGGCAAAGATCAACGCGGCCAAAGCAATGAAACCCTTGCCCGCGGTCATGTCTTTAACGAAGCCAGCGTTCTGCGCGACCGACAAATAAGCGCCGGCAAAACCGCACAGGATGCCGCAGCAGATCACGGCCCGATACCGCAACCAGGTCACCGAAATGCCGGCTGTGTCCACCGCGCCGGGGTTTTCACCCACCGCGCGCAGGCGGAGGCCACAGCGGGTGCGGAACAGGACCCACCAGGTGAAGGGGACCGTTAGGAAGGCCAGATAGACGAGGATCGAGTGTCCGGACAAAAGTTCCGAATAAATCTGTCCGATGATCGGGACATCGCGCAGCGCCTCGGCGAACGGGAAGTTAATCGGCAGAAAGCGCTCATCGCCGGTCAGGGCCGGCGTGCGGCCGCCCTGGCGAAACCAGGCCTGACCCAAAATGATGGTGGCACCAGCGGCGATGAAGTTGATCGCAACGCCGGAGACAATCTGGTTACCGCGGTGCGTGATCGACGCGAAACCGTGCACGAGCGCCAAGGCCACCGAAACGACGATCGCCGCGCCAAGACCCAGCCAGGCTGAACCCATAACAGAAGCGGCAGCGGCGCCGGCAAACGCGGCGGCGAGCATTTTACCCTCAAGCCCAATATCGAAGACGCCCGCCCGCTCTGAATACAGACCGGCCAGACAGGCAAACATCAGCGGCACCGCGAGGCGGATGGTGGAATCTAGGATCAGGATAATCGTATCAAAAGCGCCCATGACGACTACTCTCCCGCCGCAGGCGTTTCAGCCGGTGCGGATCGCCCACCCCCGGTCAAGATGAAATAGGCCTGCTGTATTTGAGGTCGGAACATGTGCTCAAGTGCGCCGGCAAACAGGATCACCAGGCCCTGGATGATGACGATCATGTCGCGTGAGATGCGCGGCATTTCAAAGGCGATCTCCGCGCCGCCCTGATAGAGCATGCCGAAAAGGATCGCGGCCGGGATGATGCCGGCAGGGTGCGACCGACCGATCAGCGCCACCGCGATGCCGACGAAACCGGCACCGGTGACGAAGTCCAATTGCAGGCGCTCCTGCGCGCCCATCACCGGATTGAGGGCCATCATGCCGGCCAGCGCACCGGAGATCATCATGGTGATGACGATGATCTTTGTCTGGTTGATGCCGGCATATTTTGCGGCGCTGGCCGAATGGCCCATGGTGCGGATTTCATAGCCGAGCCGGGTGCGCCAAATCAGTACCCACACGGCAAAAGCCGACAACAGCGCCAACAGGAAGGTGATATTGAACGGTGCGTTGCGCACGCGATAGCCGAACAGTTCGATCATGAAGCCGAGTTTGGGGAGATGTGCGCCCTCAACGAAATTACGCGTTTCCGGCGCCATGGACCCTTCTGGTTTGAGGATACCAACCAGCAGCCACACCATCAGCGAGGCGGCGATGAAGTTGAACATGATCGTGGTGATCACAATATGGCTGCCACGCTTGGCCTGTAGATAGGCGGGAATGAACGCCCAGGCCGCACCGACCATGGCGGCGCAAATCGTCGCCAGGGGCAAATTGATCCACCAGGGAAAAACGCTATCGAAGGTAAGGCAGGCCACCGCGACGCCCAAACCGCCAACATAGGCCTGGCCTTCACCGCCGATATTGAAGAGGCCGCAGTGAAACGCGACGGCAACGCAAAGGCCGGTGAAAATGAAATTCGTGGCGTAATAAAGCGTGTAACCGATACCGTCGCCGGTGCCGAAGGCCCCCTGGATCAACAGGGCCGCGGCACGCAACGGGTTTTCGCCGACGAGCAGGACAACCAGTCCGGCGACCAGAAACGCGATGATCAGATTGACCAACGGGATGACCCCGTAATCGACCCAGGCTGGCAGTTTTGCATAGGGAACGGCCATTGCGCCTACCTCATATAACCGGTTTGCGTGAGAAACTCTGTCAGGGCCGCAGCAAAACCGATGTTTTCGGCCTTACCGTCCGGACAAGCATAATTGATTTCGGGCACGGTGCAGCGGATCATGCCCCAATCGACTGTTGCATCATGGGTGTTGATCGCCAGATCAAGTGGGTCTGACTGGCCGAGCAGCAATTGATAGGCCGCATAGGAGGCCAGCCAGGAATTGCGTGGTTCGCCGCTTTCCGGCGCCGTGCCCAACGCGTCGAGTGCGGCCTGCACTTCCCACTTAAAATCTTCCTGCGTGGTTAGGTCGGCTATTTGCCCATCTTTCAATCCGAGGATCCGGATCGGTGCCGATGAGCCTGCATAAGAAGCAAAGGTATAGAGAAACCGATTGTCGTAGGTCTTGATTTCGGCCATGCCATCGCCGTTCAAATCGCGCGGATAAAGTGCTTCAGGATCGCCATCGAAGGCGCCTACGGAGACTTCGCGCCAGATGCCGGCATCCTTGGTGATAATCTGCACCTCGTTGCAGCAATGGGCACCGCCCGAGTAGGTGGAAATGAATATCTCAGGCACCGCGTTGCGCGGGTCCATTTCGACCACCCTGACCATCGGTCCAAAAAATAGCGAGAACAGATCGCCACGTTCGGTTTGAAAAACCGGTGCGCCGTCTTCCTCGATCGTGATCGTGGCGTCGCGTATCCCGTCGTCGGGCGCGCTCATTGCAAGGGTCACCGTGACATTGCGTACGGTGGCCGCATAGATGCCTTCGGTCGATGCCTGAAGCGTTGCCTCGGTCAGCGCAAATGCTGGCGATGCAAGGCAACATCCGGCGAAAAAGCCCGCCGCTACACCGCGTTTCATTGCGCTGCCTCCAGCGTGGTTTCGTCTTCCACACCGGCCATCAGCAGCCCCAATTCGCCTTCCGTTGCCTCCGGACCACGCTCGCCAACGACACGGCCGGCGAACATGACCAGGATACGATCGGCCAGCGATCTGATCTCATCAAGCTCGACCGAAACGAGCAGAACGGCTTTGCCGGAATCGCGCATTTCGATGATCCGCTTATGGATGAACTCGATGGCGCCCACGTCCACGCCGCGGGTTGGCTGGCCGACGATCAACACGGTCGGGTCCTGTTCCATCTCGCGCGCGAGCACGATTTTCTGCTGGTTGCCGCCGGAGAAATTGGCGGTTTTCAAACGGCAATTGGGCGGGCGAATGTCGTATTTTTCAATCTTTTCGCGCGCATCATTGCGGATTGAGTTGATGTCCAGCATCGCGCCGTTCACGTAAAGCTCGTCATCATGATAGCCGAGGATCGCGTTTTCGTTTTCCTCAAACGCGAGCACCAGCCCCATATGGTGCCTGTCTTCGGGCACATGGGCCATGCCGGAGCGGCGCAACATGGCCGGGTCCGCATCGCCGGTCACGCCAATCGGCTTGCCATCGAGCAGAACACGGCCCTTTTCAGCGCGCCTGATGCCGGCAATGGCTTCGATGAGCTGGCTCTGCCCATTACCGGCAACCCCGGCGATCCCGACAATTTCACCGGCCCGCACTTCCAGCGACACGTCATCGACCATGACAACGCCGCGGCTGTCTTTGACGGTCAGGCCCTCGACGGACAGTTTCACATCGCCGATTTTCGGTGGCTGCTTGTCAACGCGCAACAGGACGCGGCGGCCGACCATCAATTCGGCAAGTTCTTCCACCGAGGTTTCAGCGGTCTTGCGCGTGGCGACCATCGTTCCTTGGCGCATCACCGATACGGTATCGGTGATCGACATGATTTCACGCAATTTGTGGGTGATCAGGACTATGGTTTTGCCCTGTTCCTTCAATTGCTCGAGGATGCGGAACAAATGGCTGGCTTCAGCGGGCGTCAACACGCCGGTCGGTTCATCAAGGATCAGGATTTCAGCGCCACGATAAAGCGCCTTGAGGATTTCGACGCGCTGCTGGATCCCGACCGGGAGCTGCTCGATCACCGCATCGGGGTCGACTTCGAGGGCGTATTCTTCCTCCAGCCGTTTCAGTTCAGTGCGCGCATCGGCGATGCCGCCCGATAAAAGCTGCGATTTTTCCGCGCCCAGCATCACATTTTCAAGGACGGTGAAGTTTTCCACCAGCATGAAGTGCTGGTGCACCATGCCGATCCCAAGCGCGATGGCATCATTGGGTGTGTTGATCGTGACCGGCTGGCCGTCAATTTTAATGGATCCGCTGTCGGCCTGGTAAAAGCCATAGAGGATCGACATCAGGGTCGATTTACCGGCACCATTTTCGCCAATAATGCCGTGAACTGTGCCTTTGGTGACTGGTAGATTTATGTCCCTGTTGGCTTTGACCGGTCCAAAACTCTTCGAAATTCCGGTCAACTCAATGGCCAGCGCAGTCATTCCGCCAGTGCTCCCATACTGTTTATGCACTGCAGCCTATCACGGCCAAATCGGGAATCCAGTGCGAAACGTCGACTTGTCCCAACCCAGGTGACGTTCGGGCGCGTGCGTTGCGTTTGCACGATGCTTCCATCATGCTACCAGATGATCTCGATTATGAAGCGGAGTTCAGTGTTAGCGTGTCAGGACATGGAAAAACCGCGGATGAACGGCTGGATGATCTGGAGATACTTGTCGCGCATCAGGCAGAAACGATCGATGAATTAAACTCGGTCGTGACGGCGCAGGCCGATGTCATTTCCGATTTACGACGCAAGCTTGACGTCATGACGCGCCGATTGGCGGTCACCGAGATGCAAATCTCAGATCTTTCGCCCGTCGATAAGCCGCCACACTGGTAACGCCGCCGATGGCCGAGATTTTCGGAAACTGGCAGGCTATTTTCACCTGCATCCTGATTGTCGCGGTTTTTGCCGGTTTTGCTTCTGAATGGCGCCCGCCGGAAATCACCGCCGGCCTTGGGGTCGGTGCGCTGCTTATCAGCGGCATTTTGTCGATCGACGATGTGCTGTCGATCCTGTCGTCGACGGCCCTGGCGACGATTGCCGCCATGTTTGTCATCTCGGCGGGGCTATTGCGCACCGGCACGATTGAGGCGGTTGCGCGGCGCGCTTCGTCGCTGGCCAAGCATCGGCCGTCGCTGACTTTCTTTGTGTTTCTCCTGGCGGCGGCGGCGATGTCGGCGGTGATGAACAACACGCCACTGATCATGCTGATGATCCCGGTCGCCATCCGAATTGCCGCCGAAACAAGCCAATCGCCGTCGAAAATCCTGATTCCGCTCTCTTATGCAGCCATTTTGGGTGGCACCTGCACGCTGATCGGAACATCGACCAATCTACTGGTCGACAGTGTTGCGCGCGAAGCCGGCCTTGCGCCCTTCCATATTTTTGAGGTCGCCCCGCTCGGGATTGCGGCAACCATCGCCGGTATCGTGGTGATGTTTTTAACGCGCGGGCTGTTGCCCGACCGGGCGAGCATGTCATCTGCCACGAAATCCGGTGCGCGCCGGTTCATCGTTCAGGCGGTGATCGAGGAGGGCTCGGAACATATAGGCGTGCGGGCCAAGGATGTTCAGGTGTTCAACCAGGTCGACCGCCGCATCATCGATGTGTTGCGCGGCGATGCTTCGCTGCGCCGGGAGCTGGATGATGTGATCCTGGCAGCCGGTGACATTGTGGTGCTGCGCTCTTCCGTTGCCGAGATCCTGTCGATGAAGGAAGAGGGCGAGTTGGAAGCGCCGAAGATGAAATATGTCCAGCAGACCGATGCGCGGCGGTCGGAAATCATGGAGATTTTGATCGGGCCGGGCGCGCGGATTCTCAACCGCACGCTACGCCATTTGCGGCTACGCCGGCGCTACGGCATCTATCCATTGGCGCTGCATCGCGGCGGCACGAATATGGCAGATCGCTTTGAGACAACGCCCTTATCGATTGGCGATACACTTTTGATCGAGGGAGCGCCGGAGGATCTGGCCCGGTTTGCTGAAGAGACCAATTTGGTCAATGTGTCCGAGCCTGCCGAGCGGGGCTATCGGCGGGCCAAAGCGCCGATCGCGATTGGCGTGACGCTGCTCGTCCTGATCGGCGCGGCGTTCAATCTGATGCCGATCACGGCGCTGGCGCTGATCGGCTCGGTCGTTATCCTGGCGACAAAATGCGTCGAGCCGGA
Organism: Pseudomonadota bacterium; assembly: GCA_039208465.1. GTDB lineage: Bacteria > Pseudomonadota > Alphaproteobacteria > Rhizobiales > Rhizobiaceae > JBCBDX01. The sequence continues at coordinate 1,788 of JBCCRB010000014.1, read as the reverse complement.
AGAGGCTGTCCAGGCGGTTGACTGGCGCATTCTCGGTTTGATTTTTGCCATGCTGACGATCGGTCTGGCCATGCAGCGAACCGAGCTTGTCGAGATCGTCGTGTCCTTGATGGTGCCGTTGCTGGAAGATTTGTCGCCGCTGGTCGCGCTGGCGGCGATCTACATTTTGACCACCATCTTAACGGAGGTCGTCACCAACAATGCGGTGGCGGTGATCTTGACGCCGATTGCCATCGGATTGGCGCTTGCGCTCGGCCTTGATCCGCGCCCGTTTGTGGTTGCGGTCATGCTGGCCGCGTCCGCCAGCTTTATCACGCCGATCGGCTATCAGACCAACACGCTGGTTTATAACGCCGGTGGTTATCGTTTCACCGATTTCCTGCGGGTCGGGCTGTTGGTCGATGCCACGACCTTCGTGGTGGCGATGATGATTATTCCGCGGATCTGGCCGCTTATCTGATTGGGTTCAGCGGCACGGAAAAGGTCAGATTGGCCCACAGCGTGTCCCACACAGCCTCATTGATGGCGGCGCGCTCTGCCGGCGGCTCGCGCAATACCACCGCATCGAGCATGTAATCATGGCCGGCAACAATGGGGATGACCGCCATGCCGGTTTCATCGGTGCGCACCGTGTCGACCGTGACATTGCTCGACAAATTCCCCTCACCGGCCGGGCGTTTGTAAATCTCGACCTGCACGTCGGGCCGTGGCTCGCCGCGATAGTTCACCTGAACCCGCATGCCGTTGCTCAGATCATCGGTGTAGGGATTATCGAGCGCGATGATCTCGGTTGCCAGACCGATTTCGAGATCGGCGCCGCGTCCCGACCCGATTGCGACCAATGATTTGACGTGGCGCGAATAGGTCTCGACGAAATTGTCCGTCGACAATCCCCGTTCGGCATGCGCGTCCAAGGCGCCGCCGAAATCCTTGTGTTCGACGAAGGATTTGAACTTTTCAAATTCGCGGTAGCGGACGGTGGAAACATCCGTCTCATAGGCATACACAGCCAGCCCGGAAAGTGGACCATTGGGGTTGTGGGGAGCTAGCAATACGTTGTAAGCTTCCATCATGGTTGCCATGCGTTTCATTTCCGACGGGCCACCGCAGCGGGTAATGTCCGGCATCATAATCTCACAGATCTGCCGTTCCAGTACCTGCCGGATACCGTAGCGGGTGTAGTGTCTTTCTCCGACGCATAGGGTAGCGTTGCCCGGCATCCGTTGGCGTACCGCAACGAGAGAATCAATGTTTTCCGGTCCTACGGGTTCTTCGTACCAGGTGATGTCCAGATCGGCTAAGCGTTGTGCCATTTTAACGGCCATCCGTAAGTTAAGGAGTGCGTGGGTTTCGATCATGATGTCAAAGTCATCACCTACGGCATCCCGTACGGCTTTGCTGATATCGTAAGCGAGGTCTTGAGTTTCTTTGCTCAGCGATAGATTTTCTGAGAGGTGTTCCCCGTACAAATAGCTGGTGTGCGCAAAAGGATCGAACTTGAGGCCAGTAAAACCCGCTGCTTTGACTTTGCGGGCACTTTCGGCGTAGTCTTCGGGGTTGTGGCCGCCCTTGATGAACCAGTAGTTGGCGTAGAGTCTAATTTCCTTACGGTAACCGCCACCCAGCAGGTCGTAGCAGGGTACGCCTAGCATTTTGGCCTTAAGGTCTAGTAGGGCCATATCAATGCCGCTAATGGCACAAAGACTCACTCCATTGGGACCTACCCAGTTGAGGTCGCGGTAGAGTTTGGTCCAGATAAAGTCGGTTTTTCGTGGGTCTAGCCCGATG
>JBCCRB010000013.1:0-17269 GCA_039208465.1 Pseudomonadota bacterium | reverse complement strand
GCGTTCTGCCCCGTCGTCGCATCAAGGGTCTGCAGAACCGTATGCGGAGCTTCAGGATCATGTTTTTGCAGAACCCGGACGATCTTCGCCAACTCATCCATCAATTCAGTCTTGTTTTGCAACCGGCCCGCCGTGTCGATGATCACAACGTCAGAGCCATTGTCACGCGCAGTCTCATAGGCCGAAAACGCCAGACCAGCCGCGTCGGCGCCAAGCTTGGTGCCGACAAAGGTTGATCCGGTCCGATTGGCCCAAATCTTCAATTGCTCAATAGCCGCCGCACGGAACGTGTCGCCAGCGCCCAAGGTCACCTTCAGGCCTGCATCGCGCAATTTGGCGGCAAGCTTGCCGATCGTCGTCGTTTTACCGCTGCCATTGACCCCGACAACCAACAGCACATGCGGCTTGTGGGAAAGATCAAGTTCCAACGGTTTTGCCACCGGATCGAGAACAGACACAATCTCATCAGCCATGACTTTGCGCACTTCGTCCGTGCTGACGTCGCGGCCGTAGCGGCCCGACGAAAGGCTGTCCGTGATCCGCATCGCTGTCTCAATGCCCAAATCCGCCTGAATCAGAATGTCTTCCAACTCTTCCAGCGTCTCATCATCCAACTTTCTCTTGGTGAAAACGCCAGCGATGTTCTCGGTCAATTGGCGTGAGGAACGCGACAGGCCGGCACGCATGCGCGCAAACCAGCCAGACGGCTCTACCGGTTGCTCTTCAGCGATCTCTTCTCTGGGCGGCTCATCACCGATGACGACTTTGCCTGCATCGCCGCCATCGGATGGCGCGGGTTCGACGGGCTCTGGAACGGCTGTAGGCGCATCGTCTTCGGCCATAGGAGCCGTTTCGGGTTGATTGTCGGGTTCCGGCTCGGCTTCGACTTCAACCGCCGGAGCCTGCGGCTCCAGCGCCTTTGCTTCCGGTTCTTCGGCAGGCTCCACTGCGGCTTCTTCAGGCTCGGGCTCCAAGACCGGTGCAGCCGGAGCTTCCTCAACCGCGGCTTCGACGAGTGGTTCTTCGGTGGGTTCAGCCGATGCACCCTCTGCTATGGCCGCCAAAGCCGGTTCTTCGTCAGCTTCGACGCGAGGTTCCTCAACTACAGGTTCAACAAGTGGTTCATCGTCCGGCTGGGTTGCTGATGTCTCCGCCACCGCGTCTTCAGCAACACTTTCCTCAACAGTCTCGATCAGCGCTTCTGGCGTGCTATCGCCTTCTGCCGGCGTCTCTTCGACCTTTTTGCGCCCAAAGGAAAAGATGCGTTTTAGAAATCCAGCCATGCCTATTGCGCCGCCTCTTGATAGCGCTGTACGACCACATGAGGCCGCGCAATCAGTGTCTCGCCATCATGATTGTCAACCAGCACCGTTACCAAAGCCCCGCCTGGCATATCAGGCGCATTGTTTAATGATACTGGCGTAAAATCAGCCGTCCGCCCAATATCACCCCGTTCTGTGAGAATCTCCACGACCTGTCCGAGATGGCGGTCAAGATGATCCCGCCAAGCCGTCGTGGACTTTTCGCGTAGACGCGCCGCCCGCTCCTTAATGAGGCTGCGATCTAGCTGCGGCATCTTTGCTGCCGGTGTGCCTGGGCGCGGCGAAAACGGAAATACATGCAGCTTCGACAAGCCGCACGCATCAACGATCGACAGCGTATTTTGAAACATCAGCTCGTTTTCTGTCGGGAAACCGGCAATCATGTCGGCAGAAAATGCAGCTTCTGGCCTAAGGCGCCGAACCTTTTCGCAAAAATCGATCGCATCAGCGCGCAAATGGCGCCGCTTCATGCGTTTGAGGATCAGATCATCGCCATGCTGAAGCGAAAGATGGAAATGCGGCATGAGCCGGTCTTCATTGGCAATAGCATCAAAAAGCGTGTCGTCTGCTTCAATGGAATCAATGGAGGAAAGCCGCAGCCGGGGTAATTCCGGAACTCCGCGCAGGATCGCCTTCACCAACTGTCCTAGCGTCGGGCTACCCGGCAGATCAGGCCCATAGGAGGTCAGATCAACACCGGTGAGCACCACTTCCTGATACCCATTATCCATCAGCATACGGATTTGCTCGACGACACCGCCCATCGGCACAGAGCGCGAATTGCCACGGCCATAGGGAATGATGCAAAAAGTACAGCGGTGATCACAGCCATTTTGCACCTGCACAAAAGCGCGCGTGTGCCCATCAATGGAATTGACCATGTGCGGCGCATTTTCAGTCACGCCGAAAATGTCGTTCACCCGCACCTTTTCAAACTGATTGACGCCGAACTCCGGCAGCGCGCGATAGGATTGAGCGTTTAATTTGTCATCATTTCCGATGACCAGATCAACTTCGGCCATCTCGGCAAAATCCTGCGGGTCGATCTGCGCCGCGCACCCAGTCACAATGATCCGCGCGTCGGGTTTTTCGCGTCGCGCCTTTCGGATAGCCTGTTTCGCCTGGCGCACCGCTTCGCCGGTGACCGCGCACGTATTGACGACAATTGCACCGCCTTGAAGGCTGGATAGGCCGGCTTCTTCAGCCTTGCGCCGCGCCACTTCACCTTCATGAATGTTCAGGCGGCAACCGAAATTGCGCATTTCAACGGCCATCAGATGGAGATCCCGTCGCGCTGCTCATTATCATTGGCCGCGGTGCCGTCACGCCGCCACTCGCCGGTTTTCGGGTCAAAAACGCCGGAAAACTCCCACTCAGCCGGCCCGGTCATGGTCACCCGATCTTCCGGTGTCCATTCAATCAGCAGATCGCCACCTGGAACCGTAACCGTCGCCGTCCGATCCGTTAGATCCTTGCGCACCGCCGAGACAAGTGTGGCACAGGCCGCCGAACCACAGGCTTGGGTGATCCCGGCACCGCGTTCCCACGTGCGGATCACGATATGATCGCGCGCTTTGACGGCAGCCAGGGTGATATTGGCCCGATCGGGAAAGATCGGGTGGTTCTCCAGTAACGGACCGAACCTGTCCAATTCGTAAGCCCACGGATCATCTACCCAGAAAATCGCATGCGGATTGCCCATTGAAGCCACCGAAGGCGTATGCAGAATTGGGTTATCAATCGGACCGATCTGAAGCTGAATACCGGTCGTATCGGCAAACTCCTCTTCAAGCGGAATGTCTTGCCAACCAAATTTCGGCTGACCCATATCAACTGTGACAAGCCCGTCATCGCCCTGTTCCGCATTCAGAATGCCTGCGATGGTTTCAAAGGTAAAAAGCGTCTTGTCGGTTTCCGCTGACAGCGCCTGGACGACACAACGCATGCCGTTGCCGCAGGCACCGGCCGTCGACCCATCATTGTTCAGGATCGCGATATAATTGTCTGTACCGCCCGTTTTTGCGTCGTGGATCGCCATCAATTGGTCAAAGGCGGTTTCTGAAAACGCATTTAGGGCAACCGCAGCTTCCGGCATGACGCTATCGTCACGGCCGCGCATGTCAGCCACGATGATCTGGTTTCCCAACCCATTCATTTTTGCAAATGGAACGTCCAACGCCATTACCAAAACCTTCTCAATTGAGGGCTTATATGGCGGAAGGCGCCGACAAATAAAAGTGGTGCTCAACCTGCAGCTTTGAGGGCCTTTCTAATATAGGTTCCCGCGGAGCGAAAATGGGACGGGCCAGAAGCTTCCGCAAAGCGCCCCAAAGTCCATTTACCGGTCCATTCATACACGCCCTGGCCATAGAGTTCATCATCATCACGGTCGGCAATGAAAGCGCGTAGCTTTGCCGCCGCTTTATCGAACGCTCTTCGCGCTTCATCCCATTTCATGCGGTCGCCGGCGGCATAAAGCGACGCATTATAAGCTTTTAGCTGGTTCCATTTGTATCCTTTAGCCGGCACATAAACGGTGCGCCCCGCAACGCCATCCTCGTACCATGTATGAAACATACCAATCCAATGGATGCGGTGCGCGATGATCCCTTTAATGCTCACCTCATCGTCTGGAGCGGCAAGGTTTGCATTGTCTTCATCAATCTTCGCCAAGGTGGCATGCAGTTTCTGCAAATCCTTGTCGAAAACGGCAAGCAGGTCGGCATTGTTTGTTGCAGCGGGCATGATCACCCACCAATCACACCGTCCTGAAGCAAGAAATGATTTGGATCAATCGTGTGCCGATAAGTCGGCTTCCTGTCCCACCGGATTGACGGTTGGAAGGGCGAGTTCGCCGGCTTCCCATGCCCGATGATGGGTGAGCATCCACTTCACCGTGGGAAAAGCCAGCGCGTCCCAAGGTATGTCGTCCCATTCAAAAAACGCCACTTCCAGGCTTTCAACACCGGCGCTGACCGTCGGCGCCGTAAGGCTCGCCCTATAGATCAACTGCACCTGGCTGAGCCGCCGCACCGTGTAAACCGCCATCAATTCATGCAATTGGAGCGCAGCATTGGCTTCCTCCAATGCTTCACGCCGCGCGCCTTCTTCTGGTGTTTCGCCTAGCTCGAGATATCCCGCAGGCACGGTCCAAAAACCGTACCGCGGTTCAATGGCACGTCGGCACAGCAAATACTTGCCCTCATGCACAACGACGGAACCAACCACGATTTTCGGGTTTTGATAGTCCACAAAGCCACATCGATCGCACACATTGCGGCTATGCGTATCGCCATCCGGCGTGGTCAGCGTAAAGCGTGGCTCTTCGGTTTTGGTCATGACAAGGGATGTAGCGCCCAGGCCGTTCCCGACCAGCACCTACGCGGTGGCACGGGGTTTAATCGCGCTAGGGCAGACTGGCCTGCGTCTCGATTAACGCCAGCAAATCATTGGCCATGACGCCCGGAGTGATAGGCCCGACATGCTTCCAAACGATCGTACCGTCAGCACTCACCAGAAACGTTTCCGGCACACCGTAAACGCCCCAATTGATAGCCGTGCGCCCATTGCCATCAGCGCCAACCGCGTCAAACGGATTGCCAAGTGTCCCAAGAAAACGCGCCGCATTTTTTGGGGTATCCTTGTAGTTCAGACCAACGATCTGCAGCCGATCATCATCAGCCAATTCCATCAAAAACGGATGTTCTTCGCGGCATGGTGCGCACCATGAGGCCCAGACGTTAACAAGCGATAGTTCGCCATCCAGCACGGCCGATGTGAAAGCGGGCATGTCCTGCCCGTCGGCCCGGATCAGCCCTTCCACGGCCGGGAGGGCCGTTTCGGGCGCTTCACGACCGATCAACGCGGAGGGCACCGTCGACACATTGCGGCCGGGTTGGACCAGCATGGCGCCCAGCACAAGAAACAGGACAAGTACGGCGCCGGCGACAAAAAGCAGGGGCCATGAGACGCCGGGCTTGTCTTGTTTCAATTCACTATCAGCCATCGGACGACCGATCCGACCGGCGTCGGACCCCGCTTTCTTCCAATTGTTTCAACGCCGACGATGTCGTGCGCGCATCAAGCCATAGCCAGCCAATCAGGCAACCAAGCACGAGCGCGGCAGCGCCATAGGACAGCAGCACAAAGGAAAGATGGCTCACACGGCACCACCTTCATCAATAACGATACGGGTTTTCTTCAGGTGGGCGTCGCTGGCACCGGCTTTGCGCATGCCCTCAATCCGGCGCCGCCGGATTTCATTGCGCATGCCCATCATATGCATGGCAAAGAACAGAACCGAAAACCCGACACCGCAGATCAAGAGCGGCCACAGCATTGTGGGATGAATGGTCGGCCCATCGAGCCGGATCACCGATGCGGGCTGATGCAACGTGTTCCACCAATCGACCGAAAAGCGGATGATCGGAATATTGATTACACCAACCAGCACCAAAATCGCAGCCGGCCGCGCCGCTTTGACCGGATCCTCCATCGCACGTTGTAGCGCAAAGATGCCCATATACATCAGGAACAGAATAAAGACCGATGTCAGCCTTGCATCCCAGACCCACCATGTGCCCCACATGGGCCGACCCCACAGCGATCCAGTGATCAAACAGATCAGGGTAAATGCCGCGCCAATCGGCACCGCTGCACGGATCGATACATCGGCCAGCGGGTGACGCCATATCAGGACACCCAGTGCTGAAATCGCCATAACGATATAGACAAACATCGCCATCCAGGCCGACGGCACATGGATATACATGATCCGCACCGTAATGCCTTGCTGATAGTCCTCTGGCGCGTTCCAAGCCCAGACAAGGCCGGCCGCCGTCAGCACAATAGCCAATCCCCAAAACCAAGGCAGAAGCGCGCCCGAAAACGCCATGAAACGCGTCGGGTTTGCCAGCGCTGACAAACCAGATGGTTTTGCCGATCGGGATGTCACAACGGGATTGCTCATTGGTGCGATATAAACCGCTCTAAGAGCACGCGCAATTGACGCGGATCAATTGTCGCAACGGCCAATCAGCCCTCGGCCAGCTTGATCGCATAGCCAGCAACGAATGGGCCGAGCACAGAAAAAAACAGACTGATAGCGCTCAACAGCAAAAAGGGCTGCAGGAATGGGGCAGGGTCGGTGACCGCGCCATAGGCGGCCTGTACCCCAAAAATCAGAACCGGAATGACAAACGGTAGCACGATGACCGAGACAAGCAGCCCGCCGCGCGGCAAGGTGACGGTCACGGCCGCCCCAATCGCGCCAATGAACGTAATGGCCGGGGTGCCTACCAAGAGTGTCGCCGTCGTCGCGACCGTTGCCGCAAGCGGCATATTGAGCAGAATACCGAACAGCGGTGCAGCCAGCACAAGCGGCAATCCCGTAATGATCCAGTGCGCAACGCATTTAGCAAAAACGGTCAACGCAAGCGGCTGATCGAAACGCGCCAGCACCAATATGTCGAGCGACCCGTCCTCCACATCAATCTGGAACAGACGGTCAAGGCCTAAAAGACAGGCCAATAGCGCCCCAATCCAGAGGATGGCTGGGCCGATCCGCGCCAGCAGATTGAGATCCGGACCGATGGCGAAGGGTGTTACGGCTACGACCGACAAGAAAAACAAAACACCGATTAGCCCACTGCCACCGCTGCGCAAGCCAAGCCGTAGATCGCGGGTAATAAGCGCTATCAAGCTACTTCCTCCTCAAAGCGCAATGACCGCAGACCGGCAATATCGATTGGCAAATGGGTAGCCGCCACAACGATTCCGCCGCCGTCTAGATGTTCCTTGATGATCTCGACGAACCGCGCTTCAGAGAAACGATCAAGGCCCGATGTCGGCTCATCAATCAGCCAGATAGGCCGGTCATTGAGGAGGAGCCTTGCAAGGGCAACCCGCCGGCGTTGCCCGGTCGACAGATCACCAAAGCGATTATCCAACACATGGGCCAGATCAAGCCGCGCCAGCGCATCAACGACAGAAAGGGCTGGCGCACCACCGAACGCCTGGTGAAATGTCAGATTCTCGCCAACGGTCAGCGCACCCTTCATGGCGTTGGCCACACTTAAGAACTGAGCGCGCGCCCATACCGGCTCATCGAGCGGCGCCAACCGCACCGAGCCGCTATCGACCGGTAAAAAACCGGCAAGAGCGCGCAGCAAAGTGGATTTTCCAGAACCGTTTGGGCCCGTGATCACCATGCCCTGCCCACTGTGCAATTCAAACGAAACATCCGAGACAATCGGTCGGCCGCCGCGCGACACGGCCAATTGCTCCACGATTAAACGCAAATCAGTCCTCGCCATGCACCCAATGAGCATGAAACCGGCCACGGTTTCAATCACAGCCCCTTTTTGACCTTGGTTACCCCTGCCGCTGGGATTATATCAAACGGGAAACGGGCAAAAAGTTCCCTTTCGCAACAGTTAGACCCGATCCGCTTTTCGTGCGGATGCAGGTCAGGCTAAACGGAGGATATTACGTGTCATCAATCGATAGCTTCAATTGCCGCCGCACGCTCACCGTCAATGACAAGGACTATGTCTATTACAGCCTATCGGAGGCTGAAAAAAACGGCCTGGACGGCATCTCGAAACTCCCCTTCTCGATGAAGGTGGTTTTGGAAAATCTGTTGCGTAATGAAGACAACCGCTCCGTCACAAAAGCAGATATCCAAGCCGTCGCCCATTGGCTCAACGACCGCGGCAAAGCCGGTTACGAAATCGCCTATCGCCCGGCGCGTGTGCTGATGCAGGACTTTACCGGCGTACCAGCCGTTGTCGATCTGGCGGCCATGCGCGACGCGATGGTGGCGCTCGGCGGTGATCCGCAGAAAATCAACCCGCTCGTCCCTGTCGACCTTGTCATCGACCATTCGGTCATCGTCGACGAATTTGGCAATCCCAATGCCTTTGCCCGCAATGTCGAACTTGAATATGAGCGCAACGGCGAGCGCTACCGCTTCCTCAAATGGGGCCAGAGCGCATTTGATAATTTCCGCGTGGTGCCACCCGGCACCGGCATATGCCACCAGGTCAATCTAGAATATCTTGGCCAGTGTGTCTGGACTAAGGATGCCGATGGCGAAACCATTGCTTACCCGGATACGTGCGTCGGAACCGATAGCCATACGACCATGATCAATGGCCTCGGCGTTCTGGGTTGGGGCGTTGGCGGTATTGAAGCCGAAGCGGCGATGCTCGGCCAACCGATATCGATGCTGCTGCCCGAAGTGCTCGGTTTCAAACTGACCGGGAGACTGAAGGAAGGCGTCACCGCGACTGACCTGGTGCTGACGGTTACGCAAATGATCCGCCAGAAAGGCGCCGTCGGCAAATTTGTGGAATTTTTCGGTGACGGTCTCGACAACATGACGTTGGCTGACGCTGCCACCATCGGCAATATGAGTCCGGAGTATGGCGCGACCTGCGGCTTCTTCCCGATCGACTCAGAGACACTACGCTATCTGACCATGACCGGTCGTGACGCCGATCGCATTGCACTCGTGGAGGCCTATGCCAGGGAGCAGGGCCTGTTCCGCGAAACCGGCGCGCCCGAGCCGGTCTTCACCGACACGCTGGAATTGGATTTGGGCGACGTTGTGCCGTCCATGGCCGGGCCAAAACGCCCCGAGGGCCGTGTTCCGCTTGAACAGATTGGCGCAAAATTCACCGAGGCTTTCACCGCTGAATACAAAAAAGACGCGGGCCAGATCGGCAACCGCTACGCGGTTGAGGGCGAAGACTACGATCTTGGCCATGGCGACGTTTGCATTGCAGCGATCACCTCTTGCACCAACACGTCAAACCCATCGGTGCTGATTGGCGCCGGCCTATTGGCACGCAATGCCAATAGGCTTGGTATCACGCAAAAACCGTGGGTGAAGACGTCACTGGCACCGGGTAGCCAAGTTGTTGCCGAATATCTTGAAAATTCCGGCCTGCAGAAGGAACTCGACCAAATCGGTTTCAACCTTGTCGGTTTCGGCTGCACCACCTGCATTGGCAATTCCGGACCATTGCCGCCGCCAATATCAAAAACCATCAATGAAAAAGGCCTGATCGCGGCCGGCGTCCTGTCCGGCAACCGGAACTTTGAGGGCCGAATATCGCCCGATGTTCAAGCCAACTATCTTGCATCACCGCCATTGGTCGTTGCCTATGCGCTCGCCGGCACGGTCAATATCGATCTGACAACAGAGCCTATCGGCCAAGACCAAGACGGCAATGACGTGATGCTCAAAGATATTTGGCCCTCGCCTCAGGAGATCCAGGATTTCATCGGCAAATATGTCACCCGTGACCTGTTCACGGAGAAATATGCCGATGTGTTCAAGGGCGATGATCGCTGGCGTGAAGTCACGGTGCCGGAAGGCGATACCTATGCTTGGGATGATCAATCCACCTATGTACAGAACCCACCTTATTTTGCCGGCATGGGCAAAAAGCCGGGCGGCGTGTCCGACATCAAGAACGCCCGCGTGATGGGCATTTTTGGCGACAAGATCACCACCGACCATATTTCACCGGCCGGTGCCATCAAGGCGCAATCACCGGCCGGTTCCTATTTGATGGACAATGGAGTCGGCGTGATGGACTTCAACCAATATGGCACACGCCGCGGCAACCATGAGGTGATGATGCGCGGCACCTTCGCCAATATCCGCATCCGCAACCACATGCTTGGTGAAAATGGCCGCGAAGGCGGTTACACGATCCACTATCCCTCAAAGGAAGAAATGCCGATCTATGACGCAGCGATGCGATATCGCGAGGAGGGCGTTCCGCTGGTGATTTTCGCCGGTGGCGAATATGGCAATGGCTCTTCGCGCGATTGGGCGGCCAAAGGCACCAATTTGTTGGGCGTCAGAGCTGTTATCGCGCAATCCTTCGAACGCATTCACCGCTCCAACCTCGTTGGCATGGGCATTGTGCCATTTGTTTTCGAAGAGGGAACTTCTTGGCGTTCGCTTGACCTGCAGGGTGATGAAACTGTCACGATAGAGGGTCTGGGAGACATCAAACCACGGGAGAAGATCATCGCGAAACTGACCTATGGGGACGGCCGCACAATCGATCTGCCCCTTATCTGCCGCATCGATACCGCCGACGAAGTCGACTATGTCAATAATGGCGGCATCCTGCACTATGTGCTGCGCGACCTAGCGGCATAACAGAGATCAGGCGCCCGGCGCTCAGCGTCGGGCAGTTGCTTCGTGGCGGATAAATTCACGGAAGAGACTGCGCTCGTCATTAATCACGAAGGCAAGACCAGCTGGCCAAGCGGCGACCAGCCAAGCGCCCGCAACCGGCTGCAATCCATCACATTGAGCGCTGCTCTGTCGGCCCTTGCGGGCAGTGCCCTATCAATTCCAACACGCTTTGCATAAGCAGCGAGCAAGTCACGCCGATCCAGAACAATATCGGACACATTGAAGCGCGGGGCGGCGCCGAATCTGTGCACCTCGTCAGCATCTGTGGCCAGCAGCAGCCAGATCGCAGCCGCCAGATCATCGCCATGCACTTCGCTGCCCACCCGCGACGCGATCATTTCGCCGCGCGCGAATGCCTCGAAAAGATCGGTCCATTTGTGGCGCGCGCCGAGCCCCGGCGGTCCATAAATGCCGGTCGCACGCAGGCTGATTGGCAGGAACGCAGCGTCGGCCATTGCCGCAAGGCCAAGCTCTACGGCATGTTTTATCTGGCCGTATAAAGATGTCGGCGAGACAGCCATTTCTTCAATCAAAACCGTACCCGGCGCCGTGCCGTCATAGACAGCACGACTGGACAGAAAAGCTGAACGGCTTACGCCTGCCTGTTTTGCTGCCCGGAATAGCGCAAGCGAACCATCAACATTTTGTCGGCTAAACGAGACAGGATCGTCACCTTCGCCACCTCTGTATTTCCCGGGCACATGGGCAAAGGCGGCATGCACAAAGTGATCGACATCAGCAAAGCTGGGCGTCCAGTCCCTGTCCGGATCGAGCGTCCCAAAAACCCAGTCAACAGGTTGCGAAAACAAATTTGCTGGCGGGCGTTCGCGCCCCATTACAAGCACATCATCGCCGCGCGCTAGGAGGCATTCAACGATGAACCGACCGACAAAGCCCATGCCGCCGGAAATCAGCGTGACCGTCATGACACTGGATTGGCGAGCTTGTCCGTCTCGGGGATGTTTTCGCCATCTCGATAGGCCCACCACAAATCAATGAGCGGCTGCAATTTGTCGGCTTTGGGATGGTCGTCTTGCCAGGGTTTTTCATACTGGTAATGCACGACATGAATTGACCGCCAATCCCATAGCGATGGCATATTGAACCACACATATTGCAGCATGTTGAACATGACCGGCAGGCCATGCCAGTCGGGGAAGAAGGTCTCTAAAAACGTTTGGTCTGTACGCCGCCAGAAGACATCTGGTTGATCGAGCATGCTGAGCATATGCGCAAAGGTTTGCTTTGAGGGCTTGGCAGTAAACACCCCTGAATTGAGGCGGTGGAAATCGCCCAACCCCTCATAGACATTCGGCGCCGCGCAGTACTCAGGATAGGCAAAAAGCCGGTCGATGTTGCGCACCACGAGCGTGTCCGCATCGAGAAAGACAAGATTGTCATATTCCTCCATTTCCCAAAGCCGCAGCTTGGCAAAATTGTCGAGCGGCGTGTGGAAAGGCGGCTTGTTACCTTTGGTAAAAGGCGCAGCCCCATGCAGACGATCGCGCTGATGGCGCGTATTGAACGCATCACTGGTATCCAGCAAAGCCACGTGTTGCAAAACGGCGCCGAGCGCAACGCTGGCCGCCAAATGATCGGCTGAGACACCGCCCGTGTGCATGATAATCACCGGCGCCTGTGTACCGGTGCGCATTAGTGAGCGCACCAAAGCCGTTGCCGCGTCGGCATAGTCTTCATTCGTGACCAGCGTAACATAGGCGTTGCGGGCCATGGATGTCAGGAAACAGCTTTCAAAGGCTTGCCCTCAACATCGTGCTTGACCTTTTTGGCCAGTTCCTTCGTCCAAGCGGAAACTGCCGGCACACGACTGCGATCGACCCGGTAGGAGAATTTGCGGGCGACCTCGACGACTTCGTCCAAGAGGCCAGCTTCCAATGTGATCGGGTCAAGACCCAACGCCCTAAATTTCTCATTGTCCACGATCAGCTCATTGTCGGCTGCTTCCTTGCGTGGATTCGGCAAATAGGCAATTTCCGCACCAGTCATCTTGGCGATCATTTCCGCCAGATCACGGATCCGGTGTGTTTCCGTCATCTGGTTGAAAATATCGACCTTCGCGCCTTTTTCAGGCGGATTGTTCAGCGCAATTTCGATGCAGCGCACCGAATCCTGAATATGGATGAAAGCGCGGGTTTGACCACCAGTACCATGTACCGTCAGCGGATGTCCGATCGCCGCCTGGATCAAAAACCGGTTCAATACGGTGCCATAATCCCCGTCATAGTCGAACCGGTTGATCAATTGCGGGTGCATGCTTGTCTGCGCGGTATGCGTGCCCCAGACAATGCCCTGGTGCAGATCGGTGATCCGAAGCTGGTCATTCTTGGCATAAAACTGGAACAACAATTGATCCAGGCACTTGGTCATATGGTAGATGGAACCCGGATTAGCCGGATAAAGAATGTCCTGTTGAACGGTGTCACCTTGAAGAGTCTCAATGCCCACTGGCAGATAGCCTTCCGGTATGGCGGCGCCGATTGTCGAATATCCATAAACACCCATGGTACCCAGATGCACCACATGTGCATCAAGATCGATTTCAACCAGCGCGTTCAATAGATTATGCGTCGCGTTGAGATTGTTGTTGACCGTGTAATTTTTGTGTCGGTCGGACTTCATGGAATAGGGCGCTGCCCGTTGTTCGGCGAAATGGACAAGCGCATCCGGGCGATGTTCATCGAGCCATGCCTTCAGCACATCATAGTCACGTGCCATATCGATCAAATGAAAATGGATACGTCGACCGGTTTCCTCGTGCCAAATCCGGGTCCGCTCTTGAATGGAATCCATCGGCGTCAGCGACTGAACGCCCAGCTCGGTGTCAATCCAACGCCGTGAGAGGTTATCGATAATGTGGATCTCGTGCCCGAGAGCCGACAAATGAAGGGACGTGGGCCAGCCAACAAAACCGTCGCCACCCAATATTGCGATTTTCATGGAGTTTCCTCGATCTCATCAAGTATTCGGGAACTCGTTTTGTTATGGGACACTTCCCCACCATCCAAAATCAGCCATTCGTATTCAATCAATGATGAAGGAATGGGCATGATTGAAAACTACGCATTTTGTGCTATAGGATTCGGACCGCATCACGCGGGAGAGGTCGGAACAACGCCTTACAAGGTGACCGGCGCCGAAGGAGCAACCGCCCCGGAAACTCTAAGGCAAAAGGACTGCGTGATGTTTGCAAAATCTGGAGAGTGGTCACACGCGTAGAGTTAGTGACCCGCCGAAGGAGAAAGCCCCACCGCAGCGGGATTGCGGTGTCAACGACCGAAACACGGCGTTGTTCAGGGCGAAGCTCTCAGGTCTTCTGACAGATGGGGCACGGCATGCAGGCTACTGCGTGCGTTTCTGTCAGGAGCTTGAACATGACAAAGAGAAACATCGCAATCATCGGCGCCGGCATCACGGGCGTAACCACGGCATGGGCACTCACCCAACGCGGCTTTGATGTCAGCCTGTATGACCGCAACAATTACGCCGCCATGGAGACAAGTTTCGCCAATGGCGGGCAGCTATCGGCATCCAACGCAGAGGTTTGGAACCATTGGTCCTCGGTGATCAAAGGGCTGAAATGGATGCTGCGCGACGACGCGCCGCTGAAAATGTCGCTTGCACCCTCCTGGCACAAATATTCCTGGATGGCGGAATTCCTCGCTAACATGCGCAACTATGAAAAAAACACCGTCGAAACGGCGAAAATGGCAATCGCCGCGCGTGAGCATTTGCTCTCCATGGCCAACGATGCAGGCATCGATTTTGATCTGGAAAAGCGCGGCATTCTCCACTTCTATGGCAATAAGAAATCACTCGACCATGCCCGCAACGTAACCAAGCTGTTAGCCAAAGCCGGGCTGGTGCGCCGCGAACTGTCACCGCTAGAAATTCGCAAAATAGAACCAACATTGACCGGACAGATGGTCGGCGGCTTTTTTACCGAGAGCGATCTCACCGGCGATATTCACAAATTCTCCACCGGGCTTGCCGAGGCATGCGAGCGCGCAGGCGCAACTTTCCAACGCGGCGCGGCTGTTACCCAACTGGAGCGCACCCAATCGGGTGTCACGGTTAGGTTCGAGCAGGATGGCCAAACGCATCAAGCCAACCATGATGCGATTGTTATTTGTGCGGGCGTTCACAGCCGCGAATTTGCCCGGCAATTGGGCGACCGGGTCAATATCTATCCGGTTAAAGGCTATTCGATCACCGTCAATCTGAATGACAAGGCAAGCCAGGACGGGGCACCATGGGTTTCCCTGCTGGATGATGACGCCAAAATCGTTACCAGCCGGCTCGGTAAGGATCGCTTCCGGATTGCCGGCACGGCAGAGTTTGACGGCTTCAATCGTGATATCCGTGCCAACCGGGTTCGCCCGCTGACGGCCTGGTGTGAAAAATTCTTCCCGCAGGTTTCAACCGAGCATGTAGTGCCTTGGGCGGGTTTGCGCCCCATGATGCCAAACATGATGCCCAAAGTCGGCGCCGGAAAGGCGCTTGGCGTTTATTATAACACCGGACACGGCCATTTGGGTTGGACATTGAGCGGCGCCACTGCCGAAATCATCGCCAGCCAGATCGAAAACAGCCTGAAACCAGCGACCGGGGTGATCCCGCAAACACAATTTGCGGCTGCTGCCGAATAGGTGATGAACGACGGGGTCACCTTAATGTGAGTTTAAGGTGACCGCATCGATTGTTATCTGCAAACAATGCGTTCACGTTTTAAAAGCAGAAATGTTCTGACCATTTTCACAGCGCTGAGCTTTGCCTCGGCCGCTGCAGTCAGCGCATCCGCCAATGCCGCGGAGGTGCGCGGCGTCGTGGAACTCTTCACCAGCCAGGGATGCTCTTCCTGTCCGCCGGCGGATTTGGCTCTGCATGGCTATGCGGACCGACCTGACATTCTCGCACTCGGCTATCATGTCGACTATTGGGACTATCTGGGGTGGGAAGACACGCTGGGCAGTGCTGAAAACACCGCCCGTCAACGTGCCTATGCGAAAGCGTTGGGCGCTCGTAGTGTCTATACACCGCAGGTTGTCGTCGATGGCAAAGCACACATGGTCGGCAGCAATGTCAAATCGATCGACGCGCATTTGACACCGACCTTGCCGATACCGGTTGCCCTCGACAAGAGTGACGATCGCCTTCGGGTCTCCATTGGCGAACCCGCAAACGGCCAACTAACCGGCGACGTGCGCATCACCTTGGTCTACTTTAACAACGAGACAGCAGTCGAAATCCAACGCGGCGAGAATGCGGGCAATAAGACGATCTACGCCAATGCGGTGATCGCTCGCCAGATTATCGGCATGTGGAAAGGTGGCCCGGCCACCATGGAAATGCCGGTCTCGGAAATGATGAAGCACGGCGCCGATAACTGCGCGGTCATCCTGCAGCGCTATGACGAAAAAGGATTGCCCCGCGAAATCGTCGGTGCAGCCGTTCTCGACATCTAGGCCATTCTTCAAAGCAGAAAATTGATCCGGGGGTGTGACCCGCAAGGGGGCTGGGGGCTGTTGATTTTACGGACCACACCGTCCCGGATCCTGAAAACGCTCCTCCGGTAAGCGGCGCGCCTTCCAACAGCGACTTGGGTGGGCTATCCCTAATGTCCCTGCGCGCGCTAACGTGCGGGTCAATTGCGGCAGCGGTCTGGTCGCATTACGGCGACAGTTTGATTGCGCCACGATCCACGGTCAAACATGTCGGCAATGTGATACAGTCTGTTATTGAAGATAACTGCGGCGCAAATGCACACTTGAACTCCTCGTCAAATCCGCCAATGCTGACAAACAGATGCACATCATGGAGGGTTAGGCGATAAGCTGGCAGTCTGACACAAACCAACCATCGGCCGATAATGTCGTGCAGTTGCACACAAATTCGAGCCCTGCCGCCGCTCCCAACCAAGTCAAGTTCACCCGCAGCGAGCTCGACCAAATTCTACGGGTATACAGTTTTATGGTCGCAGGTGGCGATTGGCGTGACTATGGAATTTCTCATTTGAAAGATCGCGCGGTATTCTCGGTATTCCGTCGCGCATCCGAAATGCCGCTCTATCGGATCGAAAAAAACCCGAAAAACGCAAAACGGCAGGGTGCCTTTTCCGTGATCGCACCAACCGGCCAAATCCTGAAACGCGGCCACGAGCTTTCAAGCTTGCTCAAATATTTCGACAAGAAAATCAGCCTGGTCCAGTCAAGCTGACCGCGGCGTATGCAGCGAACCTGGATAGGCATCCAGGTCGGGATGCGATGTCAGCCCGTCGCCCAGTTCGCACTGTAGGATGACGCTGTCGAGCCACTTTCCATGTTTGTAACCGACGCCCTTCAACATGCCGACCCGTTCAAATCCGAGCTTCTCGTGCATCTTGATAGAAGCGGCATGGTCTGATCCGCCGATGATTGCGATCATCTGGCGAAAGCCGAGGCGCACACAACGGCGCATGATTTCGCGCGTCAGGGCAGCTCCAATTCCCGTTCGCTGTGTCGTGGGTTTGACATAGACCGAGTTCTCAACCGCCCAACGATAGGCAGGGCGCGATCGGTAGGCACTGGTATAGGCATAGCCAGCCACTACGCCGTCTGCATCTAGGGCAACCATGTACGGATAACCCTTGCCGACAATTGACGCCATACGGTTCGCCATTTCCGCTTCATCGGGGGGATCAAGCTCAAAGCTCGCCGTACCATGCAGCACG
>JBCCRB010000012.1:0-17422 GCA_039208465.1 Pseudomonadota bacterium | reverse complement strand
CGACTGTGTTGAAAATGGTGTCCGCCTTTGCCGTGCTCGCTAATGGCGGCAGGCAGATCAAGCCGTCGATGATCGACCGTGTGCAGGATCGGTATGGCTCAACCGTGTTCCGCCAGGACAATCGTGGCTGTATCGGATGTCAGGCAACGGAATGGACCGGGCAGGACGAGCCGGTCATTGATGATAACCGCGAAATCGTCCTCGACCCGATGACGGCATACCAGATTACATCGATGCTGGAGGGTGTCGTACAGCGGGGCACGGCGACATCTTTGCGTGATCTGGGTCGCCCGGTAGCTGGCAAAACAGGCACCACCAATGATGAAAAAGACGCCTGGTTCGTCGGCTACACGCCGGAACTGGTCACCGGCGTCTTCGTTGGTTTTGACACGCCCACGCCGATGGGCCGTGGCTCTACGGGTGGCCAACTTGCCGCGCCGATCTTTGAGCAATTCATGGCGTCCGCGTTGGAAGACAATCCAACGCTCGACTTCACGCCCCCGGCCGGCATGACGCTGATCGCGATCAACCGCGCGACCGGCATGCGCTCCGGTGGCGAAGTGGAGGGCGGCGAAGTGATCGTTGAGGCGTTCAAGCCGGGCACCGGCCCAGCCGATTCCTATTCAGTGATCGGCGAAGCGACCTTCTTTGAACAGCCTTTCGTGTCGCCCAGTACACGCGAAGCCGTGCAACAGGGTGTCGGCGGCCTGTTTTAACCGGGCCGCCCCAACGCCATCTGCGCGCTTTACAGGCGCGCGGGCGTAAAATATTCACCTAAGCCATCGACATCATATTATCGGATACAAAATGCGCGCAGAAATCGCTTCGCTGACCGACAGCATTAGGCAGGACATAGCCCTGCTGAGGAGGCATCTTTGACTGGGACCAGTCGATCAAACGCCTGGAATATCTAAACAGCCGCGCAGAAGATCCCGACCTATGGAATGATGCTGCCGAGGCGCAGAAGCTGATGCAGGAGCGCCAGCGGCTGGAAGCCATGGTCGGCGCAATAGAAAAGTTCGACCGCACTCTCGATGATTCCATCGAACTGATCGCCATGGGCGAAGAGGAAGATGATCGCGAGACGATCGAAGACGCCGAAAACGCCATCCGCGGTATGACGGCGGAGATCGAAAAAATGTCGGTCGAAGCCCTGCTTTCCGGCGAGATGGACCCCAACGACACCTATCTGGAAGTCCATTCCGGCGCAGGAGGCACCGAAAGCCAGGATTGGGCTAACATGCTGCTGCGCATGTATACGCGCTGGGCCGAACGGCGTGGCTTCAAGGTTGAACTGCAGGACTTTTCAGCGGGTGAGGAGGCCGGGATCAAATCGGCCACGTTGCTGGTCAAAGGCCACAATGCGCATGGTTGGTTGAAGACCGAGACCGGCGTTCACCGGTTGGTGCGCATCTCGCCCTATGATTCAAATGCACGCCGCCATACGTCTTTTTCGTCGGTCGGCGTCTATCCGGTCATTGACGATAATGTGGATATCGAGATCCTCGAAAAGGATATCCGCGTCGACACCTATCGTTCCTCAGGCGCTGGCGGTCAGCACGTCAACACCACCGATTCCGCCGTCAGGATCACCCATTTGCCGACCGGCATCGTCGTCACGTCATCGGAAAAATCCCAGCACCAGAACCGCGCCAATGCGATGAAAGCGTTGCGCGCGCGCCTGTACGATCTGGAGATGAAAAAACGCGAGGAAGCGGCCCAGTCCGAGTTTGACGCAAAGTCAGAGATCGGTTGGGGCCATCAGATCCGCTCCTATGTTCTTCAACCGTATCAATTGGTGAAGGATTTGCGCACCAGCGTGGAATCAACAGCGCCGAGCGATGTGTTGGATGGCGATCTCGACAAGTTCATGGAGGCGGCCCTGGCACACCGTGTCCATGGCGACGCCGACGAGGCGGTCGAAGACATCGAGTAGGGCAGGCGGCGCCGCTACATCAGCCCAAGCCCTTTTAGGCTCGCATGGCCTTGTTTGCCGATGATGATATGATCATGCACAACGATACTGAGCGGACCAAGCGCTTCCATGATGCGCGCGGTCATTTCAATGTCGGCGCGTGACGGTTCCGGGTCACCGGACGGGTGGTTGTGAACCAGGATGATCGCCGTCGCGTTTAATTCGATGGAACGCTTCAGCACCTCGCGCGGATAGACCGGGGTGTGGTCCACCGTGCCGGTCTGCTGAACTTCATCGGCGATCAACGCATTCTTCTTGTCCAGGAAAATGATGCGGAACTGCTCGCGGCTTTCATGCGCCATTGCGGCACGGCAATAGTCGAGAAGGGCGGTCCATGAGGATAAAACCTGGCGCGAGTTGACCGCCCCGCGGGCCATTTCGGTTGAAGCCGCATGGACGATTTTCAGATCTGTCGCGACCGCCGGTCCGATGCCGTTGACCTTCAAAAGCTGTTCCCTTTCCGCGCCAAGCACACCGCCGACGGACCCAAACCGTGTGAGCAATTCTTTGGCCAGGGGTTTCGTGTCGCGTTGCGGCACGCTTCGAAACAGCAGCAGCTCCAACAATTCATAATCGGAGACCGCTTTTCGCCCGCCCTGATCAAAACGTTTGCGCAGCCGCGCGCGATGACCGGAATTGGGATAGGAGGCGGGCGCGTCATTTTTCAGCACACGATTTTTCGAGGCGACGTCCACCTTTGAAAGGCCCAATGCCGCCCGCTCGTCATTAAACGCTTTGTCGTCGTCTTCGTCGACCACAGATATGCCCCTGGTCGCAGTCGAATGCACCGATGAATCAAGGCGCGCCCCCACGCCTTCGTCCCGATTTTATT
Organism: Pseudomonadota bacterium; assembly: GCA_039208465.1. Lineage (GTDB taxonomy): Bacteria > Pseudomonadota > Alphaproteobacteria > Rhizobiales > Rhizobiaceae > JBCBDX01. Next base: position 14,615 of record JBCCRB010000012.1, on the reverse strand, counting down.
TCGCTGAAAGCCCCGGGGTGTCAAGGCCGCCCGGCGAAAGCGTAAACACTTCACAGCCATCCGCTGTCACGCCGATTGTATGCTCATATTGCGCTGACAGGCTTCGGTCGCGCGTTACCGCTGTCCACCCATCGGACAGTATTTTAACGTGTGCCCGCCCGAGATTGATCATCGGCTCAATGGTGAAGATCATCCCCTCGCGAATTTCAGCACCATCCGTTGGTCGTCCGTAGTGCAGCACGTTGGGCGCATCGTGGAAAAGCTGGCCGATGCCATGGCCGCAGAAGTCGCGAACGACCGAACAGCGTTCCTTCTCGGCAAAAGACTGGATGGCCGCGCCGATGGCACCCATACGGGCGCCGGGTTTAACCGCCTCGATCCCGTGCATCATCGCCTTGTGGGTGACATGCAGCAGACGCTCCGCGGCCCGTTTGATTTCACCGACCGGATACATGCGCGATGAATCGCCATGCCACCCATCGACGACATAGGTGATGTCGATATTGACGATGTCGCCTTCGCGCATCGCCTTGTCATTGGGAATGCCGTGGCAGACCACATGGTTGATCGATGTGCAGCAGGACTTTGTGTATCCGCGATAGTTCAGCGTTGCCGGCACCGCATTATGGTCCATGCCGAACTCGAACAGAAAATCGTCGATCGCCTGCGTCGTGGTGCCGGGCTGCACGAGCGGTGCGACGGCATCGAGCGCCTTGGCCACCAGCGCGCCGGCCGCACGCATGCCTTCAAACCCTTCTTCGCCGTGAAGCCGGATCTGCCCGGTGTTTTTCAGCGGTACTATTGATGCATCCAGATACGTGACCATAACTCACCCGTTTCAAGCCGATCCAGCCTGTAGCACAGCTTCTTCGATCGGCACCAATTGGTGCGGCACGATTGCCTGCGCGCAGATGTGGCATTGAACGGCATAGGCTTCAACCCCTGCGGCAATGGCGACATCAAAGGCCGCGCAGTAGGCGGGGTCCAGATCACGGCACAGCGAAAACCGGTGGCAGTCACCGCGTTGAATGATGAAAACCATGATTGCGCGCGTGTCGGCTGAGCGAACATGCGCCAACTCACGCAAATGCTTGGCGCCGCGGCTAGTCACTGAATCCGGGAATTCCGCCAGCCCGGCTTCACGCATCAGATGCACATTTTTCACCTCGACAAAGGCACGCCCGAGCGTGTCATCTTCCAGCAGCAAATCAATCCGGGAATTCTCGCCATAGCGCTGCTCGCGGCGGATCGAGGCATAGGCCGCCAAATTGTCGACCATGCCGGCCCGTATGGCCTCTTCGGCGAGCGTATTGGGAAAGCCGGTGTTGATGCCGACCATCGTCCCGTCCGCTTCAACGATTTGTAATCGGTGCGCATATTTCAGCTTTGGATTGTCGCTGACCGATAGCCAGACGGCTGAGCCGGGCGTGCTTAAACCCATCATGGAACCTGTGTTGGGCACAGAAGCGGTAATCTCACGGCCATCTTCCAGCACGCAATCGGCAAGAAAACGCTTGTAGCGGCGCACCAATGTTGCGCGGATCAGGGGGTCGGGAAACTGCAAGGACCGCTCAGACCTTTGCCTTCACATAAGTGCCGGGCGCATCTTCTTTCGGCTTGTGCTTTGTGCTGCCGAGCTTTGTGCGCGCATCGGTCTCGTCACCGCCATGCGCCTTGATCCATTCATGCCAGTGCGGCCACCATGAACCTGGCGTTTCATCCGCCTTTGCAACCCAATCTTCAAACGCGCCTTGAACCGGGCCACCGGTCCAGAACTGGTATTTGTTCTTCTCCGGCGGATTGACGACACCGGCAATATGACCGGAACCGCCGAGCACATAGGTCACCTCGCCACCGAAGCATTTTGACCCTTCAAAGACCGAAAGCGCGGGCGCAATATGGTCCTCTTTGGCCGCCAGATTGTAGATCGGCACAGTCACATCGCTCAAGGAAACAGGCGCCCCATCAAGCACCATTTTGCCCTGGGCCAAATTGTTTTCCAGATAGCAATTGCGTAGATAGAAAATGTGGTTGGAAGCGGCCATGCGCGTGGAATCAGCGTTCCAGTAAAGCAGGTCAAATGGCGTAGGCTCTTTGCCCTTCATGTAATTATTGACCATGTACGGCCAGATGAGATCGCCGGACCGCAGCATGTTGAAAGCGGTCGCCATTTTTGAGCCGTCCAGATAGCCATGCTCGCGCATACGTGCTTCCAAAACGTTCAACTGGTCTTCATCGACAAAAACCTTCAGATCGCCAGCATTGACGAAGTCGACCTGTGTCGTGAACAGCGTGGCGGTGGCAATGCGTTTGTCGCCCCGCCGCGCCATAAGCGCCATGCCCGCTGACAAGAGCGAGCCGCCCACGCAATAGCCAATCGCGTTGACATCCGGGCTGTCAGTGATCTCACCGACCGCATCGAGCGCAAAAAGCAAACCCTCGTCGATATAAGCGTTCCAATCCTTGGCGGCATGGTCTCGTGTCGGGTTCACCCAAGAGATCACAAAGACCGTGTGGCCTTGGTCAACTGCCCATTTGATGAAGGATTTGGTCGGGTTGAGGTCTAGAATGTAGAATTTGTTGATCCAGGGCGGACAGATCAACAGCGGCCGCTTCAGCACCTTGTCCGTCGAAGGCGTATACTGAAGGATTTCCACCAGATCATTGCGCGCGACGACTTTGCCCGGCGTCGTTGCGATATTCTTGCCGACCTCGAACGGTTTGTAATCGGCTTGGCGAACCTTCAACTCGCCTTTGCCGTCTTTGATGTCATGGGCCAGCATCTCCATGCCCTTGACCAGATTGGCGCCATTGGTGGCGATCGTCTCTTTAAAGACTTCCGGATTCGACACGATGAAATTTGACGGTGACAGCGCATTGGTCACCTGGCGCATATAAAAACTCGCCTTGTGCTTGGTGTGCTCATCAAGATCTTGCGCGTCATCAACCAGATGATGCGCCCAATCGGCGGTCACCAGATAAGCCTGTTTGAGAAACGAGAAAAACGCCTGCTGGCTCCAATCCTCATCGGAAAAGCGCTTGTCACGCTTGTCGCCGGGCACAGCTTCGCCAACGCTGGGGTCGCCCATGCGCTGTATAGAATTGGACCAGATGCCCATATAGCCCGAGAACAGCCGCGTCTGCGCTTCCAAGGCCCGCTGCGGGTCGGATAGCCAATATTCGGTGACCTTAGAGAATGTCTTGGTCATATCGGCCATCGGGTCGGCCAGCGTATCGCGATATTCGCCCTTTTCGCGCGGCCGCACCCACTCGGACGCAGCGTGACCCGCCGCCTCAATCATCTTCGCCAAGTTCTTGGAAAACGCCTCAGGGTCCTTCACAACATAGGCTTCGAGCGGATTTTGCTGCGCATCAGGGCCGAGGGCCGGGTCCAAACCCTTCTCCTGTTGCGATTGTTTGTCCGCAGCCATGGTATTTTCCATCCCTGTTTTTCGCGGGTAACCGGTGGTTACCTTTTTTACACCATGATAAGCGGCTATTCAGCGAACTCAAGAACCACTTAGGATGCACACACTGTGCGGCGGAATTGTTACAGAAATTGGTACGGGCAGGGCACCAGAATAGCGTTACCAGTTCTGCTGGCAGTCTTGATTTCAGGCTGCAGCACGACTTCGGACATCGATACGACGCTCGGCTCGGTGTCACCGACCGCTCAAGAGGGTTTGCTGCCGCCACCGGCCCGCCCGGACAGCACGGAATTAGCGGTGCAAGAGAGTGCGCCCGCACCGGCCCCCGCACCGGCCATTGTGACCCAATCCGAACCGCAGGTTCCGGCCACGCCGACGCAGGAGGGTGCCGTTGCGCAAACACCACCGCCACCGGTGGATGATTTGGTGCCGACATTGACGATGCGCAACACCGGCACATTCCCCAACATCAACGAGGAGCGCGCCCCGTCGCTGCGCCAATTCACACCCGAAGAGCGCGAAAGCCTGTCGGCCTATATGGCCGAACTGTCCGCGCTGCACCAAGGCGGCCAGCTTTCAACGGCGCAATATGAGAGGCGCTTGGCTTACCTGCAGAATTTGGCACGAACCCATTCACGTGACGCGTTACGCCAGATTGGCGCGCTGTGAGACATTATGGTGCATCCCCCTCGATTTTAGCCCGTGTAAACGGTATACCGCCCCGACGAGATGCGAGATCCTGACCGATGGAAGACTTTCACAAGACCAAGCGTTTGCCGCCCTACGTATTTGAACAGGTCAACCGCCTGAAAGCGTCGGCGCGCGCGCAAGGTCGCGACATCATCGATCTGGGCATGGGCAACCCCGATCTGCCAACACCGCAATCGATCGTCGACAAACTGTGTGAAGTCGTCCAAGACCCGCGCACGCACCGCTATTCCTCGTCCAAGGGCATTCCGGGCCTGCGCAAGGCGCAAGCTAAATATTATGCCCGCCGGTTTGGTGTGAAGCTCGACCCGGACACGCAAGTCGTTGCCACGCTCGGCTCGAAAGAAGGGTTCGCCAATATGGCCCAGGCGATCACGGCGCCCGGCGATGTGATCCTGTGCCCCGATCCAACCTATCCGATCCACGCTTTCGGCTTCATCATGTCCGGCGGTACGATCCGCTCGATGCAGGTTCAGCCCGATGAAAATTTCATGCGCACGCTGGAACGGGCGGTGCGGCACTCCATTCCAAAACCGCTAGCGGTGATCCTTAACTACCCGTCCAACCCGACCGCCTATTGCGCGACATTGGATTTTTACAAGGATGTCATCGCCTTTGCCCGCAAAAACGATCTCATCGTTCTGTCGGATTTGGCCTATTCGGAAATCTATTTTGACGATACGCCGCCGCCGTCCGTGCTGCAGGTTAAAGGCGCGATGGATGTGTGTGTCGAATTCACCTCCATGTCGAAAACCTTCTCCATGCCTGGCTGGCGCATGGGTTTTGCTGTTGGCAATGAACGGCTGATCGGAGCTTTGGCACGCGTAAAATCCTATCTGGACTACGGTGCCTTTACGCCGATCCAGGTCGCGGCAACGGCCGCGCTGAACGGCGATGGCAGCGACATCGAAGAAGTGCGCAATGTTTACAAGCGCCGCCGCGATACGCTGGTCCAGTCATTCGACAAGGCCGGTTTCCATGTGCCACCGCCATCGGCGACCATGTTTGCCTGGGTGCCGGTACCGGAAAAATTCCGCCATTTGGGCTCGCTGGAATTCTCCAAGCTGCTGATCGAAAAGGCCGATGTGGCCGTGGCGCCGGGCATTGGCTTCGGTGAACATGGCGACGATCATGTGCGCATCGCACTCGTTGAAAATGAGCACCGGATCCGGCAGGCAGCCCGCAACATCAAACGTTTCCTGTCGACCGCGGACACCACCATGCACAATGTGGTTTCGTTCGCCGCACGATCGGTATAAGCGCCAATCGTGAATATGCCGCGCCGGAACAGGCGCGGCGCTAATCCGGACTTTTTTGGGGGTACATTATGGACAACCGCTTACGCGTGGGCATCGCGGGGCTTGGAACGGTCGGCGCTGCGGCGGTCCGTATCCTTGATGAAAAGGCGAGCCAGCTCAAATCCCAATGTGGCCGCGATATTGCCGTAACCGGCGTATCAGCCCGCGACAAGCAACGCGATCGCGGTGTCGATCTGTCCGGCACGAAGTGGTTTGACACCCCGCAGGAATTGGCAGCCGATGGCGACATCGATGTGTTCGTTGAACTGATCGGCGGGGACGAAGGCCCGGCGCGCGAAGCGGTCCAGATTGCCCTCAGCAACGGTAAGCACGTTGTCACGGCCAACAAGGCGCTGCTCGCCAAACACGGCGTCGCCTTGGCCAAGCTGGCCGAGGATAATGGCGTGATCCTCAATTTTGAGGCAGCCGTTGCCGGCGGCATCCCGATCATCAAAACAATGCGTGAATCCCTGTCGGGCAACTCCGTCGAGCGCGTCTACGGGATCATGAACGGCACCGCCAATTACATTCTGACCCGGATGGAACACGACCGGATCTCGTTCCAGGATTGCTTGGCTGATGCGCAGCGTCTCGGCTATGCCGAAGCTGATCCCACCTTCGATGTGGAAGGTCATGACACGGCGCATAAATTGGCAATCCTGACATCGATCGCGTTCGGGACTGAGATCGCAGCCGACGAGATTTACATGGAAGGGATCGCCAATATCTCGCTCGATGACATCGAGGCGGCCCATGAGCTTGGCTACCGCATCAAACTGTTGGGCGTGGCACAAAAAACCGATACTGGCATTGAGCAGCGGGTTCATCCGACCATGGTGCCGCTTGGGTCTGTCATCGCTCAGGTTGAAAGCGTGACGAACGCCGTTGCGGTCGATGCCGATGTTGTCGGGTCTTTGCTCATGTCCGGACCGGGCGCAGGCGGCAACGCGACCGCATCAGCGGTGATTGGCGACATTGCCGATATCGCCAAATCGAAACCCGGCCACCAGCAGGCACCGGCGCTCGGCATGCCCACAAGTCAGCTCCAACCTTACACTCGTGCGCGTATGCGGGCGCATTCCGGCGGTTATTTCATCCGCATGCGCGTGCACGACCAACCGGGCGTGTTTGCTGCAATCGCCACGCGCATGGCTGAAAACGGCGTGTCATTGGAATCGATCGTTCAGCGCGGCGCCAATGATGATAATTCGCCCAAAACCATCATCCTGATCACCCACAAGACGACGGAAAGTGCGATCCGCGAGGTCGTCCGTGCCATCAACTCTGATGGGCATTTGGTCTCAGAGCCGCAAGTTATTCGGATCGAAAGAGCTGTCTAAGCGCGTGTCCGCCGAAGCCGCCCGGTCCGTTTTCGCATTCTTTTCACGCCCATGGCTTCCATCGGGGAAGTAGCTGTGGTGTTAACGGGCTCCGGGGCCCGCAAGGGCGAATCAACCGATCGGGGAACATGATGGCTGAACAAGACACCGCGCTGACGCGCGAACTATCAATCGAGTTGGCACGTGTGACCGAACGGGCAGCCGTTGCTGCCGCACGCCTGCGTGGCCGCGGGGACGAAGAAGCTGCTGACCAGGTGGCGGTCGACGGCATGCGCTCTGAGCTGAACCGCTTGCCGATCCGCGGAACCGTTGTAATTGGTGAGGGCGAGCGCGATGAAGCACCCATGCTCTATATCGGCGAAGAAGTCGGGTTGGGTGAGGGGCCCGAGGTCGATATCGCCCTTGATCCGCTTGAAGGCACGACCATCTGTGCAAAAAACCAGCCGAACTCGCTTGCCGTCATCGCGATCGCCGAAAAAGGCACCCTTCTTAATGCGCCCGATGTGTACATGGAAAAAATCGCTATCGGGCCGGGGTTTCCCGACAATCTGGTGAGCCTCGATGCAACACCGGCGGAGAACATTTATGCCTTGGCGCGCGCGCGCGACGTGCCGGTCAATGAGGTCACGGCCTGTATCCTAGACCGCCCACGCCATGCACAACTGATCAATGATGTGCGTGAGACCGGCGCCGCCATCCGCCTGATCGGTGACGGGGACGTTGCCGGGATCATTGACACGACCGACCCCGATGAAACGGGCATTGACATCTACATGGGCACCGGCGGAGCGCCAGAAGGCGTGCTGGCGGCAGCCGCGTTGCGCTGCGTTGGCGGCCAGATGCAAGGCCGTCTCATTCTCGATACGGCCGAAAAGGTGGAACGCGCCAATCGCATGGGCATCGATGATCCTGGGCGTATTTATGCCATGGACGAAATGTCGTCGGGCGATGTTATTTTTGCCGCAACCGGGGTGACCGATGGCAATATGCTGTCCGGTGTGCGTTTTGCACGTAACTTCATCCAGACCGAGACGATCGTCATGCGCTCGCAATCGCGCACCGTCCGCGAAATCATCGCGCGTCACCTCGATGTGGAGAAGTTTGACCCGGCCAATTAAGGCCGCCTTGACGTCACCCGTTTTGCTCTGGACAAGAGGAAATGGATTACGCTGCGCACAGAACGTTTCTGGACGTCAAACGCTCGCTGAGTGAAAGGCGTTGGATTGAACGCCTTTCACCGCGCCAGACGAACATTGCCTTGGAAATCACGCAAAAACTCGATGTGCCCGACATCATGGCGCGCGTGCTGGCTGGCCGCGATGTGCTGACCGAGCAGGTCCCCGAGTTCCTGGACCCGAGCCTGCGCAATCTGATGCCCGATCCGCACTCCATCACCGATGCGCAGGCCGCTGCCACCCGTTTGGCGAAAGCGGTTTCCAATGGCGAGAGAGTTGCGATTTTCGGCGATTATGATGTCGACGGCGCCGCATCATCGGCCTTGCTGGCACGCTTCCTCCGCCATTTCGGGATTGAGGCAAAGATTCACATTCCCGATCGGATTTTCGAAGGCTATGGCCCCAACGCCAACGCCATGCAGGCGCTTGCCGAAGAGGCGTCGCTCATCGTCACGGTCGACTGCGGCACCAACTCCTCAGAAGCGTTTTCTGCCGTTAAGACCGATATTATCGTGCTCGACCACCACCAGGTCGGCGGTCCCTTGCCGGAGACAGTCGCCATCGTGAATCCCCACCGCGAGGATGATTTTTCCGGTCTTGGCTATCTGTGCGCCGCCGGCGTTGTTTTCATGACGCTGGTGGAGACTGTGCGCCAATTAAAGGCTGACGGGCACACGCAAACGCCGGACTTGCTGCAATATCTTGATCTCGTTGCCCTCGCCACCGTGTGTGATGTCGTGCCTTTAGTCGGGCTCAACAGGGCGCTGGTCAAGAAAGGCATTTTGGTTGCCCGGCGCCGCCAGAACAGGGGCCTGGTCGAATTGGCGGCGGCGGCCCGCATCGGCGAACCGCTTTCGCCCTATCATTTCGGTTATATTCTGGGGCCTCGCATCAATGCTGGCGGGCGCATTGGCGATGCCTCGCTCGGCGCGCGCCTTCTGGTGACCGATGAGGCGGAAGACGCCAAGAAACTGGCCGCCCAGCTTGATGATCTCAACCGCCAGCGCCAGCTCGCTGAGCAAACCATGGTTGAGGACGCTAGGGCGTCTGTGGCCAAGGAAATGGAATCACAAAATCCGCCCGCGGTGATCATTGTCGCAAACAACCAATGGCATCCGGGTATTGTCGGGCTGATTGCAGCGCGCCTGAAAGAAGCGTTTAACCGCCCGGCCATTGCCATTGCGATCGATCAAAGCGGCAAGGGCACCGGCTCAGCCCGATCCATCATCGGCTTCGATATCGGGAAACTGGTGCGCGGCGCTTTTGAAGAGGGGCTTCTGGCCAAGGGCGGCGGGCACTCGATGGCCGCCGGGTTGACCGTTCAGCATGATCAGATCGGTGCGCTGCGCAGCTATATCGAAGAACGCTCAGCCGATGCCATCGCCCAGATCACGGCCGACGCCGTTCTAAAGATCGATGGTGCCCTGTCGAGTGGAGCGGTGACCGCTGACCTCGTCACACAGCTGGAACAGATCGGGCCCTACGGCGCAGCGCATGATCAGCCCTTGTTTGCCTTTCCGGGCCATCAAATTCGCTATGCGAAGATTGTTGGCAACGGACACATTAAAATGACGCTGGAAGGCAAGGGCGCACGTCCGGTTGATGCCATCGCCTTTCGCGCCGCTGATGGCCCCTTGGGCAATACGCTTTTAAATGCCGGCGGTGAGCCGCTGCACTTTGCCGGTACGATTTCCATCAACCGGTTCAATGGACGCGAGATCCCGCAGGTCAGGGTCGTTGATGCGGCCGCGCCTCAATAGGCTCAGTTGGTGAAGTACTTTTTCAGATTTGTCCCGGCCTTGAGATAGGTCATCGGGTTGGTTGCCTTGTCGCCGCGCCGCACTTCATAATGCAAATGCGGGCCCGTGGACCGGCCGGTGCTACCAGCAAGGCCAACCTTTTCGCCGGTATCGATCTTGGCGCCTTTGCGGACATGGATCTTGCTCAAATGCGCATAGCGGGTTGAAAGACCATTGGCGTGCCGGACCTCAACCATCAGGCCGTATCCACCATGACGGCCGGATTTGGTGACGGTGCCGGCAGCGGTGGCATAGATGGGTGTGCCGGTCGGCGTACGAAAATCAATACCGGCATGAAAGGCTTTCTTGCCGATGATTGGATCGCGGCGAACGCCATAACGACTGGTGATTGCTTTGCCCGGGGCAGGATGCGCAATCGGGAAAGACTTTATCGCCGTGCGCGTGTCGTCCAACAGCGCCAGTGCCGTGCTCAACTCGGAGACCTTCTCATCAAAGCTGGAAAGATCGTTGCTGCTTGCCGGCATGAAGGGGCCGCCAGACGCCGTTGCGTCATCTGTGTCAAAGACAAGCCCATTGGCCCGCGCTGTCTCGATCATGCTCCGGCGCGTTGCATGCGCCGCTTGCGCCAATTGAGCAATCTCGGCGACTTGCTGTCGTTCGATTTCCGCCAGACGCGTCTGCACATCATGCAGCGGCTCAAGACCACGCGGCGCAGCTGCCACGGAGCCAGTCTTGATGGTACTATCAATCCAGGCTGCCTGGTCATCACCATTTGGTCGCGACTTGGGAACGGGAAGCCCGCCTGGTGGTGATAAGGTTGTGCCGCGCACGCTGTTTGCGCGTTGCAGAAGCGGCGAAATAGAGCTGGCTCGTTGCGCCAGCAAATCCTGCCTGCTGGCCAGTTCAGCAATTTTCGTTTCGACAAATTGCTGGTCGAGGAGGCGATGCGACGTGATTCGGTCAACTTGGGCGCGAAGCGCAGAAATCCGGTCCTCATAGGCGTGTTGCATGCGCGCCTGACGCATCAGGCTGGCATTGATGATGTCATCACGAAAAATCAGGTAGGCTGTTGCACCCAAATAACCGACGCTGCCGGCCAGGATCACGGTCGCCGCAAGGGCAGCCATCCACGGCCTGATTTCGAAATGATTTATCTTGTCCCCACGCGCAATGATTACTGTATGCGCCTGTTTTCGTTTCCCAAACGTTTTGGACATGATGTGTAAGCGCCCATGTACAACCAACTCCATCCTATTAATCGAGCGTTAGGGTTAACAAAGGGTAGCAATACAGTGTTTTTAACTGCGCGAGCTGGCCGTCAAGGAACGATAAAAGGACGGCGTAATGCCAGCGGCAGCGCGGGCAAGATCATTGAAGGGTGGCTTTAACGGACCGCGAAAATGCTTGCGGACCAGCGCTTGAAAAGCTTCGGCTGGATTATCACCGGCACGCAGGCAGTAGAAACGAAACCATTTGGCACCGACAGCAACATGGGTTTTCTCATCATCATAGATCACGCGCAAAATATCGGCGGACGCGTCATCGCCGGCCGCTTCAAGCTGTGCCACCATCGGCAGGGTCACGTCCAGGCCGCGCGCCTCAAGCACCAGTGGCACGATTGCCAGCCGCGCATGCAATGCCTGGCTGGTCTCACGCGCTGCTTCCCAGAGCCCGTTATGGGCAGGCAAATCGCCATAGGAGGCCCCATAATCATGCAGGCGGTTTGAGAGCAGGGTAAAGTGGCGCGCCTCATCGTCGGCAACGCCAAGCCAACCGTCAAAGAAGCTGCGCGGGACCGGCTCACTGGCAAAACGGGCCACCACATCCAGCGCAAGATCGATCGCGTTTAGCTCAATATGTGCCAGTGCGTGAAGGAGCGCGATCCGGCCGCGCTCGGTCGACAATGATCGCTTCTTGACCTGAGTGGGCGGGACGAGCACCGGCTTTTCGGGCCTGCCAGGCCGGTCTGGAATTGGCGGATCTCGCGGATCGCGCAGTGAAAGGGTCCGTTCGCGCCACAATTTGTTGGCCCGACGTGTCAGCGCAACTTTCTCATCGAGAACAGCGGCGGATAGGGCAGCAATAGCGGCTTGGCGCAGGCTTTGGGCCATGGCGGTTCAGACTAAAACTATGCGCGCAGTGTTACAACGCCTTGACGGCGTCCAGGACGGCTTCCGCATGGCCAGGCACCTTCACCTTACGCCATATTTCCGCGAGCTTGCCCTCCTCGTCCACCAGGAACGTGGACCGCTCAACGCCCATGTACTTCTTGCCATACATGCTTTTCTCGACCCATACGCCATAGCCCTCTATGGCTTGACGCTCTTCGTCCGCGGCAAGATTGACCGTCAAATCATGCTTGGCCTTGAACTTGTCATGCTTGGCAGCGCTGTCCGGCGAGATGCCGACAATAACCGTGTTCTCGGCTGCAAAGGCATCTTGCAGACCTGAGAAAGCAATCGCTTCTTTCGTGCAACCGCTCGTGTCGTCCTTTGGATAAAAATAGACGACGACCTTTTTGCCGCGCAGCTCACCAAGCGTCATGGTTTTGCCCCCGTCAGCCGGTAGTGAGAAATCAGGTGCTGGGTTTCCAACTGAAAGATCCGACATTTTTACCCCTTTTCAATTGCGTGCATTGAAGTGAACCGCCGCGGGATATATCGCACACACTCTTGCAGTCCATGGTAGGTGGATGAATTAGTAGGACAAATGAGCGACGCGCCGTCAGATAGCACCAGCGGAACCCGCCGTGTTCGGTTTAACCGGTCCGCCAAAAAAGCGCTGACCGGGCTGCCATCTCATGATGGCATTGATCGGGGGCCGGTTCGCCCTGGGCGAACGACAAGGAAACCGAGGCCGACTTTGCGCCGGATCGTGTTTGCTCTGGCTGTTATGGTTGCGCTCATTGTCGCTTCAGCAGGCGCGCTTCGCTATGGCCTGCTTGATGAATCAATTGCTGAGCAGGCAAATGATTTCCTGCGGGCGGCAATCCCCGAGCCGCTCCAGGTTTCAACCGAGAACATCGCGATCGGCTTCTCATGGCCGCCCAGCCTTGGGGTGCGTTACAACGGCTTTGAAATCGCAGACCGCACGTCGCAGACCGTCGTTGCGCGCGCAGACACTGTTTCGGTGAATTTGAACATCATCAAATCGCTGACCGGTGTTCCGGTTTTCTCATCGGTTACCGTGGAAGGGGCGACGCTTGATGTGCAGGCGGTTGAGCAAATCGCTGAAAGCGATACCCCCTCACAATGGCGCCTGGCCGATATTCCCGGCCGCTTTGAACACACAGGCGCACTGCTGCGCACCATGTTCCGGCGCATTGCGCAGGGTGACAGTGCCATGCGCTTGTCGATTACCGATACCCAGCTTGCACTGCCGCCAAACGATGTCACAGACACAGTGTTGATCACCGCCGCCGCGGGCCGGGCAACTGCCGACGAACTGACCATGAACGCCGACGTCCAAGTTGCGGGCGTGGAGACCACGATCAATGGACAAGCGCAATTGCTCGCAAACGATGCGCTCGCGGTGATCGCCGTTGCCGACAATGCGGTGTTTCCGATGATGCGGCTGCGCACATTCCTATCAGACAACATGGCCGATCACGAACCGGACGCGGTGGCCGAGCCGGCGCTAACGCGCATGCGCCTGGAGATGCGCGACGAAACGGGCGTTGACCGGGACGTACTTCGCTTGGCCATTGCCCCGAAGGATTTAACGCTCAAATTGTCGGACAATGACTATGTGCCGGTCAACGGCCAGGCTCGTTTGACCTACGAATTTGATGACAACACGGTGACCTGGGAACGTGACCGCTGGCGGTTTGGCAATTCGACCGCGATTGTATCCGCGCGGTTTCGCGACACGCAGGTCACGCCCGACACCAGAGCGCGTAATCTGCAACCGGTCGAGTTTGAGATGCTCTTTAATCAGGGGCGCATCACGCCGCAGGATTCGCCGGAAGCGCCGCTGACTTTTGCCAGCCGGGTGCAAGGCATCATCGATACGTCACAGCCGGTCATCGAATTCACCAACATGGAGTTGGACACAACCGGCGGATACGCCCGCGCCGAAGGGCTGATCGCGTTCACGGATCAGCCGCCCGTTGCCCTTTTTGACGTGACAACCCGCGACATGACCATCGCCGGCCTAAAGCAACTATGGCCGGGTACGGTCGCCCGTGAAGCACGGCGCTGGACCTTGAACAATTTAGCCGGCGGGCGCGTACTGCAAAGCCGTTTTCAGATCGCTGAGCCGCTGCGCAGGCGTATCGAGGGCAGCGACCGGCGCTTGTTCGGCGACAGCCGTGTGGAGCTTTCGGTCGAGGGCGTCCGGTTTGATTTGGCCGGCGATTTGCCGCCGGTGCGTGATGGCGTTGGCACAATTATCTATGATGACCGCGTGACAACCCTGTCGCTGGAAAGCGGCACGATCTTCCTGCCTTCCGGCCGGACAGCCAGCGCAAGCGATAGCACGCTCGTGATTCAGCCCCCAAACCCGGACGGTTTCGTCATGGCCCGCGTTGAGGGGGCCATCGAAGGTGAGGCGGCAGCGATTGGTGAAATCATCCAGACAAGGCCGATCGAAGCGCAAAACTACTATCCCTTCGATCCGTCTGATCTGAGCGGGTCTGTCAGCGGCAGGATCAATCTGCAGTTTGCCCTGAATTCTGTGCCCGGCAAACAAGCCCCCACGCCTGACTGGGCCGTTGATCTGGAAGTCGTTGACGCGGCGAGCGAAGAACCGGTCGAAGGTCGTCAACTGGCACAAGTGACCGGCACGATAAACGTCACGCCGCAACGTGCCATTATCGATGTTGATGGACGGCTCGACGGGATCGACGCCGACATGGCGCTCACGATCCCATTTGAGGGATCAGACATCGAGGCCGAGCAAACCGTGG
>JBCCRB010000011.1:0-18363 GCA_039208465.1 Pseudomonadota bacterium | reverse complement strand
GGCGGCACAGGTTTTGAACATGGCCGCCATGCTTGAGGGCGAGGATTCCGAAGTTGCCGCGTTGGTGCGGCAGGGTTCATTTGGTGGCTCTTCGCCTGACGCGCCCGACAGGCCGCTGAGCCTGGCCGAGCGTGTGGTTGCGTTGCAGGAAGCTGCCGCGCCAAAGAAGAAGAAAGAGGCCGCGTCGACCCAACATTAGGGCGTGTTCAGCGGGCTTCTGGCGTTGCCTTGGCCGCGATGTGATGTAGCGCAATAGCGGCTGTGGTTGCCACGTTTAGACTGTCGAAACCGCCATGCATTGAAATCCGCAGCGTCTGCACGGTCTCAAGGATGGCAGAAGGTAGGCCCTGGCCCTCTGAGCCAACGATCAGGGCAATTTTTTCCGGCGGCGCCCATTGCGACAGTTCCTGACTGCCATTTGTGGCCAGGGCAGCAAGGGTAAAGCCTTCGGCGGATAATTTTTGAGTGATCGCTCCAATTGTGCCGCCAAGCTCGAATGGCACCTTGAGCACGCCACCGACCGACACACGGATGGCTTTGCGATAAAGCGGGTCGCAGCATTGCGCATCGAGCAACACGGCGTCGGCACCGAAGGCGGCCGCGTTGCGGAAAAGCGCCCCGACATTGTCATGATTGGCAAGCTGGCTGGCAACAATGACCCGCTTGGCTCGTGTCAGATCGACGGAGTGCTCAGCTGCTTGGGCCGCTGCTAACACGCCGCGATGCATCGGAAAGCCCGCGATGGCGTCCATGACCGGACGGTCGGCGGTGTAGACGGGCGTGGTGGCGGGAAGGTCATCCAGCATGGGCGCAACACCATCAAGGCGGTTTTCCAGGATGAGAAGGCTTTTAATCGCAAAACGGCTTTGCTTGACTAGGACCTGAAGGACCGTTTTTCCTTCGCAGATGAAAGTCTGCCGTTCCCGCAGCAGATCGCGTTCGCGGATGTTGACGTAGTCAGCAATGCGCGGATCTTCTGGATCGGTGATTTTGATGGCGGGTTCAGCCATTTTGCCGAGCGCTGGCTGCCATATCGGCCAACACCTTGCGCAAATGGGCTGCCTCCTCCAGCGGTTTTGGGTACCAGATACGTTTGACGCGGTCGCCGACCACCAGCGTCATGCCTTCACCATCGATCGTAGCCAGCCGCCATCCGGCTTCCGGATCTTGGGCATAAAGGCCGAGCGCGTCGCCATGATCATCGTTCATATGCTCGACCGCGCTTGCTTCCATGCCACGAAGGCCCGCCCAATCGCCGTGCATACGCAGATCACTGTCGGTGAGGGCGTAGGCCTTGCCGAAGCCCCCATTGAGGCTTGCGCCGTCCATGGATAGGCGGAAGAAGGAAAAGTCGCCGAAATCGGCATAGAGTTCCGCTTTGGGGTGGCGGGCCAGGTGCCGGTGGCGCAAGCGTGCGTGGTCGTCGGTCTGGCGGTCGATTTGCTCGGCCGTCGCAAAGATGGTCACGCGCGGATGGGCGAGGGGGTCGCCTTTGCCGGGTTCACCGACGAGCAGCGAGACTTGCGGTTGGTCGATCATGCCTTGTGTGTGCGGCGACAGCGAGGACGTCAAAAGTACAATGGCCCCATCCGTGTCGGTGGAAATCTGAACGCGGCTGACCGCCGGGTGGCTGCCGGGGTTTTGCACCGCCAGGGCGGCGTGGCGCGCCTCATGGACCAGCGTTTTTGCCAGCCGGATCGCTTCGGCATCAGTATCGCGCAGGACTTTCTTTTCGGGTGTCTCGGTCATTTACATCATCCTCACCTGTTGAGAACAAGCACATTGGGTTCACCCAGAAAAGGGGTCAGGGTAGGGATGAGGTCAAGGAAAGGTGCGCAATTGCAATGGCGAAGCTCTACTTCCACTACTCGACCATGAATGCCGGCAAGTCGACGATGCTGCTACAGGCCTCCCACAATTATCGCGAACGGCAAATGAACACGCTGCTGCTGACGGCGAAGCTGGATGACCGTGTCGGTGTCGGGCGCATTGGTTCACGCATCGGCCTGAGTGAAGAGGCGCTGACTTTCGCAAGCGGGGATGATCTGCGCACGATGGTGCTCGAAAGCCATGCGGACAAGCGCATCCACTGTGTGTTTGTCGATGAGGCGCAGTTTTTGAGCGAAGATCAGGTTTGGCAATTGGCCCGTCTGGCCGATCGCGACGGGATACCGGTTATGGCGTACGGGCTGCGGACCGATTTTCAGGGCAAATTGTTTCCCGGCAGTCAGGCGCTGTTGGCGATTGCCGATGAATTGCGTGAAGTGCGCACGATCTGCCGGTGCGGGCGGCGCGCCAATATGGTGGTGCGGGTCGGCGAAGATGGCAAAGTTGTCCGCGATGGTGACCAGATCGCGATTGGTGGCAATGACCGCTACGTCTCCTTATGCCGGCGCCATTGGGAAGAAGAGATGGGCCGTGTCGACGGCGAGGATATGGTCGGCTATCTGGGGTAACCGGCTTTATTCAACGGCGGTCTTTGTCCATGCCAGCAGTGCTTTTAGCTGGGTCAACCCGGACGTCCCGATTGCGGCTTCCACCTTTCGGTTCAAATTGACTTTAACCTCCCGCATTTCCTCGATGAGCCGTTTGCCCATTTCGGTGTGCCGGATGATCTTGGCCCGCCGATCGGTCGGATCGTTTTCCACGCTCAGATAGCCGCGGCCGACCAGGCTCTGGATCTGTTCATGGGCCGCTTGTTTGGATATGCGGCGGCCGCGCGCAATGTCGACCAGCCGCGTGCCTTTGGCTGCGACCAACACCAATATCTCGCTGTCGGCCACCGAGATGTCTGGAAAGCCGTGGTCGGCCACACTTTCATACATGGCATTCTCATAAGCACGAAAAGCCTGCCAGATGTCCGCGCCGATATGTTCGACGAGATCATCAGTTTCACCTAATCGCTTTTCCTGCGGAGAATCATCCGTTTTTTCCATAGCGTGAGCTTAGCAAAATGGCGCGCATTCGCAAATGGTCAGGTAGCTTGACTAATGAGGGGTCATTATATAGTCAGGTAGCTTGACTATATGTGTTGAAATTGGAGAAAGTGATGAAAGGCATGCTAATGGTTTCTATGATTGCAGGTGCAACTGGCGTGGCCAGCGCAGCGGAAACGACAATGAACGATGGGCAATTAGATGCGCTGTTGACCGGCAATACGGTCTATATCGCGCTTCCGGCGGGCAGCCCGGCAGCGCCTGATGGCGGGATCGCGCCGTTCAAATTTGGGGCCGACGGCTCGGCTGCCGCCAAATTACCGGTTGGCATGACTTTGGTTGGCACATGGAAGCTTGCCGGCGGGCAGTATTGCGTTGACTGGGACAATGGGCCGAAGAACAGCTGCACCAAGCTGGTCAAATCTGCGGGCGGCATTGTCATGAATGATGCTGCCGATGACACGCCGCGCGGCACGGTTGAGCGCATTGTGGTCGGCAACCCAGAGAATTTGTGACGGGGGCGGTAGCAGCGAGCCGTCAGCCGGTCACGGTTCGGACCACATCCAGCGGTTCCTTTCCCACATTTTTTCACCGATTTGGCAATCCTGCTGGGCGGTGGGGATATCGAGGATGCTGCCGCTGGCAGGGATGACCGGCGCCGGCACGGAGGGCAAGGGCGAGCCGGCAAGTTCAAGCACCAGCTTGCGCCTGACCGCTTCGGGAAACTCCTCCCAGGACAGGACCGGGATCAGAAATGCGCCCGGTCCGCCAATCACACAATCGCGGTAGTAAAGGTCGAGGCGTTCAATATCGAACTGGCTGTAGTCGCCATCGCTGGTCATCAGGGGCAGTCCATTGATGACGATGCCATTGGCGATGGCCTCGTCGCGTGCCCGGATGACATGGGGCCCCTGATTGTTGGGGCCGTCACCTGACATGTCGATGATGCGTCGCCGGCCGTCATAGGTGTTGGTATCGATGGAATTGACCGCGAAATTGATGCCGCCTGAAATGGAGGTGCGGCTCATGGCGGGCGCGCTTTCCTTCAAAAGCTGGTCAGCGAAAGCCAACGCGTCGGCGCGCCCTGTAATCAGCGTCCAATCGACGACGATGCGTTGATTATAGGCACCGGCCCATTCGACATATTGGACGGCGACACGCCCGAGCAGGCCGTCGGCGATGGCGGCAATGACATCGTCGCTGACAATCGCTTCGGCATAACCGCGGCGCTGAATTTCCAGCTCCGCCAATGACATGGATCGCGATACATCGACGGCGAGCACAAGTTCAGCATCGACTTCTAGTGTTTGCGCCTGTGCGCCAACGTTCAACAGCAGCCATAGGCTGGTGAGGATGGAGATGGGTTGAAGGCGCGGTCGCATGATGTCCCCCTTCAAACAGTGCACCTGTTTTCCACGGCCCCGTCAATGTTCGATTACGGTCGCCGGTGCCTGGCGCAGAAAATCCCTTCTTCAAATCGTCGCGTGGAGAACCTATACCTTTGATAATGATGATGCGCTGACCGAGGGGAACATTCCGTTATGGCGACTTTGCAGAATTTTGATGCCGAGATTGAAAAGACCAAGCAGGTCGTCACTGACATGCAATCGAAGCTGGAGCAGTCCGGCATCGTGCTCGAGAAATTTGCCGAGAGCGAAAAGGCGATCGGGGACGTTGATTTCGACATTGAAAATGCCCGCATCCAAGATGTGCTAAAGCAGCAGCAGGTCATGGAGGGCAATATCGCTGACCTGATTATCGGGCTGGAAGATGCGACCAATGTTTTCGGCGAAGAATTTGAGTCGATGAAGTCCTATTCGACCTGGGAACAAATTGTCGGGATGTTTTCCAAGCAGCGCATGCAGCGGATGCGCTCGGATCGGGTGCGCAACATGTCGCTTGCGGGCAATCTGCAGGAACTATTGTCCAAATCTGACACCATTGTCGGCATTTTGAAGAGCCAGAAGGATATTCTCGATACACGCTATGAAACATCTGAGGCGAGCCTGCGCAAAGTGATCGATCGGCGCAAATCGGCGATGGAAACCTTGGAAGCCACGCAAACGCGGATCAATGAGCTCAATCCGATGCTCATGGATCTGGAAAACCAAATCTCAGCCTCGACCAATCAAAAGACCCGCACAAAGCTCGAAGGGGAGCGGTCGAAACTGGCAACCGAGTATAATCAGGCGCAGGCCAAAGAGCAGGAACTGCTTGCCGAGAGCCAGACGCTTGAGCGGTATACGTCCATGTTCCAAACCTTCGTGGATTCGCTGAACAATCAGTTGGCGGCGCAACAGACATTGATCAACAAGCTGACCATCGACACAGAGCAGCGGATTGTCTTGTACAAGGCGTTGGAAGATTCCTTGAAAACTGCTGCGCAACAGGATGTAGCGCACAAGATCAACACGCTTGGCAGCCAGGTTGATACGGCGGCTGAGACCACAATGGCCGGTATTGGTGCTGCGGCGCAGAAGCACATTGGCGATCTGCTTGAGATGCATGAGGGCAATATGGTGGCCTCCGCTGACATCCAGCGGCGCAAGAAGCTGGCCGATGATGCGTTTGCCCGCCGGTTCCAGGCGGTCATGGATAAGCACAACGCCGCCGATTATGTGCGCCAGTAAGGCGGGCCTTTGAACGATGGGCACAGTTGCCAGTGACACGCCGGTTGCGCGGTATTTTGCCAGTATCGATGCTGCGCTTGCCGGCCTTGATGTCTTCCTGCGCGATACACAGTCGCCGCTCTACCGACATGGCCTGGTTGCCCAGGCGCTGATGCCTTATGTGGCGCGGCTCGATGCCTCTTTTGATACCTGGCTGAACCGGCTGAACCATTCCTCGCGGTTTAAAATTTCACGCGCCGAGAGCGGTTTCCCGGTTTTCCAACACGTTTTGGAACTCCAACAGGATCAACGCACAGCTGAAACACGGCTGGCGGCGATATCGAGCGCTGATCAATTGCGCGATGAAATGGCTGACTTCATCCTGCGCCACAAAGCGTTTCCCGCCGATTTGCAGGCATCGATGGCGGAACGGCTTTATCTGGAGGCAGTCAAGGATGGTGATCTTTTTGGTTCCTTCGTTTTGCCGGAAACGATCAAGGTTTCGGTCAATCCGAAAACCAAGCGGCCCTACTACATGACGCATTGGGGCGCTTATGACGGGTCTGAAGATTTGCCGATGATCTACACGATGGTCGCCGAAGATTCATCGCCCGACATGGTGCGTGATCTGGTTTCATCCGATGGCAAGTTGAAGCGCGATTATGACATTCCGTTGCCGATCGGCGGCCTGCTCAATCCGACCATGGCGAAGCAGTTTGATCAGATCGCGGAGGCGAACGCCGCATATTCGCTGTCACCGGTGACGATTGCCAAGAATATTGATGAGGCGTTTGACAATCTACACCCCAAGCAGTTGCGGCGGATCGTGCTTGGCCCGTTTTATTCGGCCGGGATCACGGCGAACAATGATGTCGTCAACCGCATTTTGAACACGGTGCGCGATGCTGCCAATGCCTGGCTTTTGACATGGACAGTACAGGACGTTTTTTCAAAGTCCGAGCGGCCTGCCAAACGCGGCCTGTGGTCGTCAGAGCCGGCGCGTGAAGAGTTTCATATAGAAACCG
Organism: Pseudomonadota bacterium; assembly: GCA_039208465.1. GTDB lineage: Bacteria > Pseudomonadota > Alphaproteobacteria > Rhizobiales > Rhizobiaceae > JBCBDX01. The sequence continues at coordinate 11,793 of JBCCRB010000011.1, read as the reverse complement.
ATGATCTGGACGCCACGCGCATGGGTGTCTCGGCCTATGAGAAGCATGCGCTTGTGCCGCATGAAGCCTATCAGGCGCTTTATGCCGAGGGCGAGGCGGCCAAGGTTTTTGACGGCTATGATGTGCACATTATCGCCAATGGCCAGGTGATTTCTGCTGTTTGAGTGCCATAGGAATTAAGCGAACCTTTAGTCCTGCCTGTTAGGGGCAAGTCAGGGCAAAAAAGGGGCTTAATATGGCGAAAATCGACGCTACCGGTGCGTTCAGCGATAGGGACGCCTCGCGCTGGCGTTCGAGACTGCGCAGCTTTTTTACAGCCGACGACAATGTGGATAGTTCGTGGCTGGACAACGTTATTCCTTCTCGAAGGTTCCTTTATCCGGCTCTCGCCGTGATCGCCGCCTTGAAACTAATGTCGGTCTTTTTCGTCGTGCCACTTGCAGACGAGGGTTATTATTGGCTTTGGGGGCAGTTTCCAGCCTGGTCATATTACGATCATCCCCCGTTGGGCGGGTGGATGATGGCTTTCACTTCTGCGCTCATGGGCGACGGATTATGGGCACTCCGGTCCGTGACGATCCCAGTTTATACGGGCATTCTTGCGATCATCTGGTTCTGGGTGCGGGAACTGGTGGAACCGGACCAGCGTCGCGATGCGTTCTTGACTGCTGCGGCGGTGTTCACAGCCACGCCTTGGATGATGCAATACACATCCATTCTGTTTCACGACTATCTGCTCATTGGCAACGGCATTGCTGCTGCACATTTTTTTGCTCTTTTCGTGCGCTCGGTAGATCGCGGTGAGCGCAAATATCGGCACCTATATCTGGCCTGTATTTTTGTCGGTTTGGCGGGTTTGTCGAAATACTCCGGCGTCTTTATCGGGCTTGGCTTTGCTGCTTGGGTTCTTTTTTCGCCCATGGGGCGTTCGCTTCTGGGCACGGTGCATGTCTGGCTGGGCGGCGGCGTGGCCATGATTTTACAGGCTCCGGTCATTTATTGGAATGTCGTTCATGACTGGCCCAGCTTTCGGTACCACCTCCACGATCGCATCGGTGACACCATGTATGACAATGCGCTTATGCGCATGTTTGATTGGACCGAAAACTACATTTGGATGCTGTCGCCGATCCTCTTCCTCGTATTACTACGCTTCTTGTTCAGTAACCCTCAGGCGCCCGGACTAATGGGCTTTCAGCGGCCAGGTCGTTGGGTTTTCATCGTTACCATGGCTGCCTTCACGTACATAACATTATCAACATCGGTATCGTTTTACTGGACCGTCACCGGACTGTTGTTTTTTTCCCCAGTCGCGTTCTTCTTCTTCAAATCTGAGTTTGAAGTTCGATTACACTTAATCTGGGGGATATTCTTTTGTGCAATGCAAGTTTTCAACTTTACCGTAGTACCAACGAGCATGCTCACCGGAACCAAAACCCCATTCGATTTTAGAATCTCTCACGGATTGCACCAAATCGCAGACGAATTTGCTGCCATAGAAAAAGAGTTTGAACCGGAGCTTTTGATTACAACCGACTATAGAACGGCATCGCTTTTGGCGTTGACCATGCAGAGAAGCGACATAAGAGCTATGAGCAGACGGGTTGATATGTTCGATTTTTGGTTTGAACCGTCAGAGCACAAAGGCAAGGATGCGTTAGTGCTCGTTTATGACCGTTTTCCGGAGACCGATTTGGTAACTGAGAATTTCGAGAAAGTGCGTGTCATAAGAGAGTTTTCAGTGGAACGCTTGGGCATTGAGATACAAGCCTACAAGTTTGTTTACGCCGAAAACTATTCTGGCACCGGAATTCACTAGGTAAGCACACAAGGCTCGATGCGATACAAATTCGTCGATGACACTGTCTCCATTGGTGCTTAAGTAACGCGTGACGATTGACGAGGAGCGCGGCCATGGACACGGGGCTTACACAGATCGACGAAAAGGAAATCGCCAAGCACCGCGCGATTGCGCAATCCTTGGTGACGCGGTTTGTTGTGATGGAGCAGGCCTCGTCGCAATCTAACACCGAATTGGCCGGCACGGGACGCCGGTTCGTTTCGACCGTGTCGACCGGCGGTATGCGCAAAACCCGTGAGGTAGGCCTTGAGGCTGTGATTGCCGCGGTCCGACCGGATGATCCCATGCTGTCGCCGTCCCAGCACGTGCTGCTTTATCGAGCGCGCCGCGGTGTTGCCGTTGCGCTGGCGGTTGCCGATGTGTTTGGACTGCAGACGGATTTACAGGATCTGCAGAAACGCAATGCGTCCGCGCCGCTGGAAGGCGATGCGGCAACGCAGTTTCGCTCGCTGATGGAAACGGCCAGTTATATCACCGCCTTCACACTGTCGGCTTACCTTCTGAACATGCTGGAGACCGACAGTGAACCGGGTGAGGATCCGGTTGAACCCGACTTTAATTTCGATACGCCTCAGGATGCTGCCAAATCGGTCATTGCGGGCCTTGCTGCATCGATTGAGGGCGCGCCGGACGATGCTGCCCTGTTGCAACGGGCCAAAGCTTTTGCGCGCATCTGTGTTGAGGGACTGTTGCAGCGCCAGGCGCGGTTTGACCATTTGAGCGTCTTTGACAGCAATCATATCCGCATCGAAAAAGATGACTTCACGCTTGATGGTTTTGACGTTGCGCCAGGCGCGCGCCGCAAGCCGCTGACAATGCAGTTCAAGAAGCCGAACGAAATCATTGGCAACCACATTGCCAAGTATCAGGCGATGAAGCTCGCAAAGATGCTGGTCTGTTATGATTTTGATCGCAAACTGAACCCGTTCGTTGAACTGGGCGGCTTTCTGTTCACCTTCATCGGTGATGGCGCGCCGGGCACGGGCAAGACTATTCTGATCCAGATGATCGCGGGCATGGTCAATGATTATTGCCAGGTCGCTGGTGTGCCCTTCCATTACGAGAATTTTGGCGTCGACCAGATTTCGTCCTATCAGGGCAAATCGGGCCAAAACTGCAAGCAATTCATCACGAATGTGCTTGATCCAAAGGCGATCGGATTCGGTACGGTCGACGATATCGATCAGGTGGCGGCCAAACGGTCCGACGACCGGGCCTCAGCCGGTCAGCAAGAGGTCACCGCGGTGCTGATGGAGAGCTTTGCCGGCGCGACCACTGTGGTGCGTGGCAATTGCTCGTTTGGCATGTTCTCCAATTACCCTGAAAATGTCGACGATGCCCTGCGCCAACGGGCCGGTGCGCGTTGGTTGGTCGATGGGCCGCAAACGCGCGATGACTACATCGACATCTTCCATCTACTGGCCGGCAAGAACCATAAAATTCCGCTGGGCGACCATGATTTATACGAAGCGCAAGTGATCGAAAAAGCGGTTGAAGCGGCCTATGAAGGTCATGACAAGCCGCAGCAAGACGGGCTTTTAAATGTCTATGACCGGTTCGTTTCGACCTATGGCGAACCGAAAACCATGGCCGACATTGGCAGCTATCTGCATATGATCAAGGAAGCCGAGCCGCGCTTTACCGGTAGGGCGATCAAGAACATCACCGATGCGATTAAGATGCGGGCAATGGACATTGAATTGCCGGATGAATGGTTCGAGGCGCCGGAGATTTTCCTGCACAAAAACTACGATACAAAACGCGATATGATCGCCGATTTGCGGCATCCGTTCACGATCGACATGGTGATGCAGGAAGTGAACCGCTATGCCGATTCCGAGTTCCGCTACACCGACAAGTCCGATGCTGCTGCGGTTGAAGACATCATGCGCCGCCAGCGTGTGACCGAACGCGCCGCCAAGGAGATCTCCGACCTGCAGGACAAGGGGCTGTGGGGTTGATTTGTCCAGCGCCGCCGACGCTGACTTAAGTGTTCAGTATTTGCGCAATTCGTTCAAAACGGGTTGTTCCGCTCAGCTTTGAATCTCGCGTTCGGCGGCCTGCGCCAAGAAGCCTGATCGCGTCATTTTTCGGCGCTGCGCCTCGGCATCAATTGCTCGGAGCAGTCCTTTGTTGAGCGTTATATTGATCCGCTCGGTTTTTTGTGTGTTGCGGATCAGCGGTACCGCAATCAGATAGGCGCCTTCCGCCAGTTCGTTGGTCAAGCTCTGATCCTGCTTCAGCGCTTCCAAATCGCGTGCGTTCGGCAAGTCTGCTAAATCATCAGCGTAGAGCTCCAAAGCCTCCATAGCGTTGGGCAGGATTTCGTCCTGCCGATCGGCTGCCGAGAAACAACCGGGCAGATCGGGGAAGGTCACGCCGTAAGCGCTCCCGGGATCTTTTTGCACCAATGCAAGATAATAAACGCTCATAACCAACCTGCCGCTTTTGCGATCGCCCGAGCCGTACCTTTTGGCAAATCCTTCTTCGGATGCGGGACTATGATCGTCACACTGCCTTTGCGATACTTGTGGTGCGAACCGCGAACGGTTACCAAAACATAGCCCTCACTGACGAGCCTTTTGATGATCGCTTTTGAATTCGACTCCACAACAATGCCCCAGTTGCCGAGTATTTATATACACACAAACTCTGCTTGGTTCAATGTGCTGCAATGAAACGCCTGGTCCAAAATGAGCTGATCTATGGGCGGTTGCTGCCGGTCAATCAGGCGCATCTGGTGCGCCGCTACAATGAGGCGCTTGAAGCGTTCCAGATCAAGCAAACCAAGCTAACCAGCTTTGACATTGACCGGACCGGGTTTTCGCCGCAGATCGCTAACGAATTGGGGGATTTCAACTATCTTGACCCCAATGGCATCAATCGCCGGTTCATCATTTTGACGCCGGCGCAGGCATCCCTGCCGGTTGTGCACACGCGGTTTTCGAACACGTCGAAACTGATGCATGATTTCTATGCCGCCAACATGCGGGCCATCAACGCGCTGACGATCAAGGATGTTATCTATGGCGAGATCGATGACAGTGTATCGGAAGTCGATGATATTGAAGATTTGCTGGCGATCGAGAAGGTGCGGTTCAATGTGCTTTCGGCCAATGATGTGTTGGGTAAGGCTGCCGAACTGCGCACGCTTGTCGACCGGCTGAAGAATGAACAGGACGCTTGGCGCGATGACGACATGCTCACGCGCATGGTTGATTTGGCCAAGATTGCTGGGGACATTCGCGAGAACCGGTTGGTGCCTGACCAGGTGGTCTTTCACCACGACGCGTTCTGGACCAGCCATTTTGGCGGCACCTACATCTTCCTCGATAAGAAGACGACGACGGTCATCTGTGACCCCAAAGCGCCGGGTTTTCGCAAATCGCGCCCTTGGCAGGTCAGCTATCTGAGCAAGAATGACCATGCGCGGATTTATCGGTTTCTCGCCAAGACACGCCGTATCGAATTGCCGCGTGCCTCATGGATGGAAGACACGGGCTTTTTGGAGCAACGCGCGGATATGGCGCTGCGTGGACTTGTCCACGCATTGGAGCCGAAAAATGATCTTTCAGATATCGATGCCGTCTGGTTGCAGACCTGGATGCACCGCAATGCTTCGGCGATCAACAAGGATGGGGTCTACCCGTTCCTGATGCGATGCAAGCGTGAGTTGGACCGGCGCGGGCGCATCGATATTGACGAAATTGATCATGATATGCGGTTCCAAATCATACGGGCCGATCCTGATCACCATGACGCCTGGCTGACCAATCGTTTGATCAGCGAATATGTGCCGCGTGATTTCGTAACGAAGTATGTCTTCAACAAGCAAGGTTTCTACAAGGACTATGAAAGCTTTGATCAAACCTACCGCGAGCATGTTGTGGAGACGCTGAAACAAACCTACCTTCGGGATAAGGCAGGTTTGCGCCGACGGCTTTTCGGCTTGCCGTAAACGGAATTTGACGGGGGTTCTCGATGCTCGATCCGGTGATAGCGTTCTTTACGCGGATGTTTGAATATATCGGCCGCGGGATCGGTATGGTCATCGCCTGGATTCTCTGGCCGTTTCTTGCCTTCCGGCGTTGGCTGCGCGGCACGGGCTGGTTTATCAAGATCCCAGTTTTTGCCATTTTAGCGGCCCTTTTGGTTGGCTATGGCTATCTTTTCTACATCACCCAATTCTGGTCAGCGCCCAATGCCGCGCTGGCGCAGAAATATGTCGGCGAAGCCTATCCCACCTCGGCAGGCGAGGACCTCGGCAATGGGAGCTGTCAGCCCTCTGCCATGGTGCATGCGGTTCAGGACATTATCGCCATGAATGTGGATGAGGCGCCGTGGGTGTCGTCCAACCCGCTACACAAGGCCGGGTTTTTCTTCGTGGCCAATTGGCGTGACACACCGTTTTTTGATAACCGTGCCGCGTTCCAACTCGGCATGAATACGGCGGTGCGCCGCACAAGCGTGGAATTGGTTGACCGGCTTGGCCGGGTGCGCGGTACATCGTCGATCAACTCCAATCTGCAGTCGGCGCGCGAAGCGGCCAATTATCGGGAAACGGCCTGGTATGTGACCGGGACACCGCCGTTCTTCCAGCCGGCGACCCAGCAGCGCTTGCGCGATGCGAGCCGCGATCTGAGCGCGTTTAATGATGAACTGAGCAATTGCAGCGCGTTTTTTGACAGCCGTGCCGACAATTTGTTGCAGTTTTTAGATCGGGTGACATCCGATATCGGATCAACGTCGCAAATCTTGCAGGACCAAATCCAGGTCGGCGGCATTACCGGATTTGACCGGCGCGCCGATGACCGCTTCTGGTTCACCTATGGCCAATTGTTCGGCTACTATATGGTGCTGACGGCGGCGGCCAGCGACTTTCAGAACGTGATCGGCCAGCGTAACCTTGATGATCTGTGGGTGCGGCTGGACGATAATTTCCAGGATGCGCTGAATCTGAAGCCCTTCTTTGTGGCTAACGCCAACGCTTCCAGCCTGATCAAGTCGCATCTTGAATCGATCGGATTTGCGTTGCTGCGTGCGCGCACAAACATCACCGAGATCAGGGACGTGCTGGACCGGTAGGCGTTGGCGCTTGCAAGTTTCTTGCTTCGGATTGCGTCGTCAGATCGTCCAAGGCCTCGGCGAACCCGTCGGTTGGCCATGCCAAATTAAATGCCCGGCGGCTCCGATCGGTCAGGGCAAAGCTGATTTGCCGGTTAGCCGCGGAAAACGCCTCGGCCATTTCGGATGCTTCGTCGCCACCGATCGGGCACTCGCTGCCTGATGGGCACCCCGCCGGATCAAACGCATACACCGGCGTTTCGTTTTCCGTTACGGACCATGGCGCTGTGAACCGAACGCCCCTTTCATATTCGAAATTGAACCGCAGGCCGGTTTCGCCGCTGCGTGTCACGAAGACGAAAAGCGCGCCGAATGGGTCGCGAGCATAGGCGTCCACATAACGCAGATAGCAACGTTTGACGGTCTCATCGTCGCTGCGATGGTCACAAGCGACCGTCCATTCGCCATAGGTCGCGTAATACTCCGACGCCCATTTCCAGTCTTCATTGGTGTTTTTGGCCGCAACGGCTGTGGCGCTCGTCAACAGGGCAATGAGGCTTGGCGCTAATCTTCGGAGCATGATCCACCCATTTGTTTCGGCCCGCAGCAAAACACAGGCTGATGGCTTGGCCCAAGCACGCTTATTCACGCCAGGTCATAGCTGCGTGAGGTCGATGTCGCATTTTGTGCACCTGATGCCTTGCCTGCGATGGTGATGACGGGCGGCGAGTGACAAGCATTTTGCCTGACATATAGCCGCAGCTTGATTGGGGAGGATGAAGGCATGGGCGAGTTCAAAACGGACATTGAAATCGCGCGTAGCGCCGACAAGAAGCCGATTGCCGAGATTGGTGCCAAGCTTGGCATTGATGCCGAGCATCTTCTTCCCTTTGGCCATGACAAAGCCAAGCTCACGCCTGCCTTCTTGGACGGGCTGAACGGTCGCCCTTACGGCAAGCTGATCCTGGTCACCGCCATCAACCCAACGCCCGCCGGGGAGGGCAAGACCACGACCACCGTGGGGCTTGGCGATGGCTTGAACCGGATTGGCAAAAAGGCCGCGATCTGTATTCGCGAAGCTTCGCTTGGCCCCAATTTCGGCATGAAGGGCGGCGCGGCCGGCGGCGGCTATGCGCAGGTGGTTCCGATGGAAGACATGAATTTGCACTTTACCGGCGATTTTCATGCGATTTCCTCGGCGCACAATCTGCTGGCGGCGATGATCGACAATCATGTCTATTGGGGCAATGCGCTGGACATCGATATTCGGCGCATTGTCTGGCGCCGTGTCGTTGACATGAATGATCGTGCGCTACGGGAGATTACGGCATCGCTCGGCGGTGTCGCCAACGGGTTTCCGCGCGAAGCCGGTTTTGACATCACGGTTGCTTCGGAAGTGATGGCGATCCTGTGCTTGGCGAAGGATTTAAAGGATCTTGAAGAACGGCTCGGGTCGATGATCGTTGCCTATCGGCGCGACAAGTCGCCGATTTACTGCCGTGACCTGAAGGCGCATGGCGCTATGGCTGTGCTCTTGAAAGATGCGATCCAGCCCAACCTGGTGCAGACGCTGGAAAATAATCCGGCCTTTGTGCATGGCGGCCCATTCGCCAACATTGCGCATGGCTGTAATTCGGTGATCGCCACGACCACGGCGCTTAAACTGGCTGATTACGTGGTGACCGAAGCCGGGTTTGGCGCCGATCTGGGTGCTGAGAAATTCATGAACATCAAGTGCCGCAAGGCTGGCCTTGCACCGGATGCGGTCGTCATCGTCGCGACGGTGCGCGCCATGAAGATGAATGGCGGCGTCGCCAAAGCCGATTTGAATGCAGAAAATGTCGAGGCGGTCGAAGCGGGCTGCGCCAATCTTGGCCGGCATATCCGCAATGTGAAATCGTTCGGTGTGCCGGTTGTTGTTGCCATCAACCACTTTGTCTCCGACACCGAAGCGGAACTGGCCGCTGTGCAAGACTATGTGGCAACACAAGGCTCAGAGGCGATCATCTGTCACCACTGGGCAAAAGGTTCGGAAGGTACCGCGGAATTGGCAGAACGGGTCGTGCAATTGGCCGAGTCCGGTGTTTCGGCCTTTGCGCCGCTCTATCCCGATGACATGCCACTGTTTCAAAAGATCGAGCTTATTGCCAAGCGGATCTATCATGCCGACGAAGTCTTGGCCGACAAGGCAATTCGCGATCAGTTGCGCGCCTGGGAAAGCCAGGGCTATGGCGATTTGCCGATCTGCATGGCCAAGACCCAATATTCGTTTTCCACCGATCCCAACTTACGCGGTGCGCCGACCGGGCATGCGGTGCCGATTCGGGAAGTCCGGCTCAGCGCCGGTGCTGGCTTCGTCGTCGTGATCTGCGGGCAGATCATGACCATGCCGGGTTTGCCGCGAACGCCTTCTGCGGAAGTTATTCGGTTCGATGATGACGGATTAATCAAAGGTTTATTCTAAGTGATCAAAATATAGCATCAATAAATGCAATAAAAATTGTTTTCCCCACTAAATATTCTTTACTTCTTTTTGTTTGTATTCTAGCTAACGCTAATCGAACACTAGATCACAGATACGGGTTCCCCTGCTTACTCCGGTCTGTGTGCCTGCCACAAGCAGGCTAGGAGCCAGGTCAATCCGCCCGACCTGGCTCCTTTTTTGTTGATGGCTTGGTCGTTTGCTGGCCTCAACTCAGCCTCAAAACCTTGGCTCCACTCATTTTTCGAATAGGTGATTGCACAATCGCGATCTTCGCAATAGTTTGTGCACCATGAACAATATGAACGCACAAAATTGGTGGTGGCACTGCTTCAGGCGGTGACGGCACTTTTTTATGTGTGTTGGACCAACCGCCCTGAGTAACGGGCGGTTTTTTTGTGTCATGTGACCATCGCCCGGACCTTAAGGGCAACAAAGGATCGGACGAATGCAAAACGCTGTGGTGACGTACACAACGCAAGGTGGGATCAAGGTAACGCGCACCCGACGCGAAACCGATTATGGACGAGCGATCAGCGACGCGATCGAGGCGCTTGATGAACGCATGGGCGCCGTGCTGTCTTCCAACTATGAATATCCGGGCCGGTACACGCGCTGGGATACGGCAATCACTGATCCACCTTTGATGATCTCCGCCCGCAAACGGGTGATGAAGATCACACCGCTCAATGCCCGCGGTGTTCCGTTGGCCGCCATGATGACCAAGGCACTTGAAGGCCATCCGCACGTTGATGCGATGCAGAAGGCTGACGATGGTTTGGTGATTGAGATTTCCAGCCACAATAAAGTGGTTTCGGAAGAAGAGCGGTCCCGGGCACCGAGCGTCTTTTCGATCCTGCGGACTTTGGTGCAGTATTTCGGTTCGCCCGAAGACGAAGATTTGGCGCTGTTTGGCGCGTTTGGCTACGACATCGCCTTCCAGTTCGACCCGATCGACGAGTTACTGGAGCGCCCCGAAGATCAGCGCGATTTGGTTCTGTTTTTTCCTGACCAAGTCATCGTGGTCGACAATCACTCGGCCGAAGCCTGGGTTGATGAGTATGAGTTTGACGATGGCGATCAGGCGACTGTGGGCGTTGACCGGGCGCAAACGCCGGCCCCTTTCGAGCCGACATCGGAACAGCCGCCGCGTGGCGATCATGTGCCGGGCGAATATGCGGAATTGGTCAAAAAGGCAAAAGACTCCTTTGCGCGTGGTGATTTGTTTGAAGTCGTGCCGGGTCAGAAGTTTTTCGAACGGGTGGCCAGCAAACCATCGGCTATTGCAAAGCGGCTGAAAGAGACCAATCCGGCGCCCTATTCATTCTTCATGAATTTGGGCGAGAATGAATTTCTCATTGGCGCATCGCCGGAAATGTTTGTGCGCGTAACCGGCCGGCGGATTGAGACCTGTCCGATCTCGGGCACCATCGAACGGGGCACGGACGCGATCACCGACAGTGAGCAGATCCTGAAATTGCTTAATTCGAAAAAGGATGAGAGCGAACTGACCATGTGCTCCGACGTCGATCGGAACGATAAGAGCCGGGTTTGTGAGCCAGGCACGGTGCGTGTGATCGGTCGACGCCAGATCGAAATGTATTCACGCCTGATCCATACCGTTGATCATGTGGAAGGTCGGCTGCGCGCCGACATGGATGCCTTTGATGGTTTCCTGTCACACACATGGGCGGTCACCGTGACGGGTGCGCCAAAGCTGTGGGCGATGCGGTTTATTGAAAAGCATGAGAAGAGCCCGCGCGCCTGGTATGGCGGTGCGATCGGCATGGTCAAGTTCAATGGCGACATGAACACCGGCCTGACATTGCGCACGATCCACATCAAGGATGGGATCGCTTCGGTTCGCGCCGGCGCGACCCTATTGTTTGACAGCCATCCGCAATCGGAAGAGGCGGAAACTGAGCTGAAAGCTTCAGCATTGCTGGCTGCGATCCGCGACAGCGCCAAACCCAACAGGACGGGCGAAGAGCGTGCCGCGCGCAAGGTGGGTGAGGGCAAACGCATCTTGCTTGTCGACCATGAGGATTCGTTCGTCCACACGCTGGCGAATTACTTTCGCCAGACCGGCGCCGAGGTACGCACGGTGCGCACGCCGGTTCCCGATGCGGTGTTTGACGATTTCACACCGCATCTCGTTGTCTTATCGCCCGGGCCCGGCACGCCGAAAGATTTCGGCACCCGCCAGACGGTTAAGCAGGCGCGCTCGCGTGACATGGCTGTCTTTGGCGTGTGTCTTGGCCTGCAGGCGTTGACCGAGGCCTATGGCGGCACGCTGCGCCAGCTCAATTATCCGATGCATGGCAAACCGTCGCGCATCCGCATTCATGAACCAGGCAAGGTGTTTTCCGGTCTGCCCAAGGAGGTC
>JBCCRB010000010.1:0-18386 GCA_039208465.1 Pseudomonadota bacterium | reverse complement strand
GCTGGATGAAGATCTGTCGCGCCATTTGGCGACCGGTGACCGGATCGGGCGTGCCACGCGCGTTGAAGGCGACCTTTACCGCTACATCGAAGCGGCCAAGCGCACATTCCCGCGCCAGTTGAGCCTTTCAGGCATGCGCGTGGTGATCGATTGCGCCAATGGGGCCGGCTACAAGGCAGCGCCTGCAGCGTTGTGGGAATTGGGTGCTGAGGTCATCACGATCCACAACGAGCCCAATGGCACCAATATCAATCTGGATTGCGGTTCGACCAATCCCAACAGCCTATGCGCGAAAGTTGTCGAGGTGCGCGCGGATCTTGGCATTGCGCTCGATGGCGATGCCGACCGTGTTCTGATCGTCGATGAGCAGGGCCGGTTGGTTGATGGCGATCAGCTAATGGCGATGATCGCGCAGAATTGGAAAGACCGGGACATGTTGCGCGGTGGCGGCATTGTCGCGACGGTCATGTCCAATCTGGGGTTGGAGCGGTTTTTGCACGAAGATGGTATGACGTTGGCGCGCACCAAGGTCGGTGACCGCTATGTTGTCGAGCACATGCGCGCACATGGATACAATGTCGGCGGTGAACAATCCGGCCATATCGTCTTGTCAGATTACGCGACAACGGGCGACGGTATCGTATCAGCGCTGCAGGTCCTGGCGTGCATCAAGCGCGACGGAAAACCGGCCAGCGAGGCCTGCAAGAAGTTTGAACCCGTGCCGCAGGTTTTGAAAAACATTCGTTATGGCGGCGGCAAACCGCTTGAAGCTGAGCCAGTGAGCAAGGCCATTGCTGCCGCCGAGACAAAACTGGGCAATGGGGGGCGCCTCGTTATCCGCCCGTCAGGAACCGAACCGGTTATCCGCGTGATGGCAGAGGGCGATGATCCCGTGCTCGTCGAGGCTGTCGTCGACGATATTATCGACAGTATTTCCAGCCTGCCGTCAGCAGCCTAACGCCCGCCAACACAGCGTGTTTTCGCCCCGTTAAGGCTAACAAACAGGGTTAAGTCGACTTTAACCATTGTCATTCATCATGATCGCCGAGCGACGCATGTGCCCGCTTATCAAGATTGGGCTGTTTGAGGATGAATGGAATGAAACTGACAGCAAAGACCCTGGCCGCAGGGACTGCTCTTGCCGCCGCGCTTGCCGGTAACGCACTCGCAGCCGACCTGACGCAACCGGTCATCATTGAAACACCTGTTATCGACGTGCCAGAGCACGTGCCGGCAAAAGTCGGTGGCTGGTACATTCGCGGTGATGTCAGCTACAACTTCAACAAGTTTCGTGGCGCCAACTATATGACAGCGACTGGCTTTGACGGTTATCTGTCAGGCTCGCTGAAGGACAGCTACTCCGTTGGCGGTGGTATCGGTTATCACATCAATCATTACCTGCGTACCGACCTGACGCTGGACTACGACTTCAAGACGGATTTCCATGGCCAGACCCAGGGTTTGTGTACGACAACCGCACCACCAGCTACCGACCTTCCTTGTACCTCGGACGATACGTCAGGCTACAAGGCATGGACCTTGTTGGCCAATGCTTACATTGATCTTGGCACTTACAAGAAATTCACGCCTTATGTCGGTGGTGGTATCGGTGGTGCGAAAGTCTCCTGGCATCCACTGATCAATACGATTGACGGCGGATTTGACCAGGATGGTGAATACGTACATGGCGGTTTCCACGAGTGGCGCTTCGCCTACGCGTTGATGGCCGGCTTCTCCTACGAGATTTCACATCATTTGGCTCTGGATTTCGGTTATCGTTACCGGAAGATCTTCGGCGAAAAGATGTTTGACTATGAGGCGGTATCGGGAACCGGTATCGGTGTGGACGATGGCATTGAAAGCCATCAGATCCGTGCTGGCCTGCGGTACAAGTTTGGCGGTGGCAAGAAAAAGCAGCCTCCCTACATCCCGCCTTATACACCGCCGGTCTACAAGTAAGATCGTTTAACAATTTGGTAACGGCCGCCTTCGGGGCGGCCGTTTTATTTTGTCCGATGACAATCAGTTAATATTCATACTTAACCGTGACTTAACTCTTATCGTTAATAGTCAACGAAGAACGGCCTCCCTGCGTGGTGCAAAAGGAGAGCCGTACCCAAAGTATGCGTGAGAAATGTCATGAGCCAATTTCGCAGTCGTATCAGTTCAGCAGCCGCCTTGGTGTTGCTCGCATCAACGTCGGCCATCGCTGCCGATGCCGATGAGATCATATTCGTAGACGACGCCAACTTCATCAAACCGGCTGAGCTGGGTTCAAGTTGGTATATTCGCGGTGAGATCGGCTATAATTTTGCCGGTACACACGATACCACTTCCACCGGCAACCCGGCGACGACGATCCTGAGCGACAATAATTTCATGGACAAGACGCATTTCAGCGCCGGCTTTGGTTATCGTGTGAATCCATTCCTGAGGATCGATGCCAATCTCGGGCGTCTTGCTGGCAGTGATGCCACTTCATCGCAGCTTGTGTACAATGCTGCCGGTGCGCCCCCGGGCACCGACCCTGATTTGATTATTGACCCGACCGATCCCGTCCCCTGTAATGGTTATGGCGAGTTCGTGGATGTCAGCACCGGTGTCACGTTCCTGGACGATGATTTCATCACCAACTGTATTCGCAACGACTCCGTGGAGTATGATACCGTCTACACGATGGTGAACGCTTATATCGACCTCCCGCAAGTTGGCCGTTTTCAACCCTTTGTGGGTGGCGGTATTGGCGTGGGCCGTGTTTCCTACCGCGAAGAAACCAATGGTTATGATTGTGTGCCGCGCGCTGCAGATGTACGCGAGGAAGGGTGTCGCGCTTATGGCGTCGCAGATCAACCGCCCGCTAACGAGGCTTACTCGCAACCCGGTGATGTGTTGGAGGGCGTAAGCTATCGCTTCGGATACCAGCTTGCTGCCGGCATGGGCTACGCATTGACTGAAAACACAATGATTGATGCAACCTATCGCTATACCAATTTCGGCAGCGGCGACTTTGATGCGCAAGTGGGATCGGCGCTGTCGTCGGATGGGTATTCGACCCACCAGGTCAATCTCGGCTTCCGGTATTCCTTGTTTTAAGGCAGACTTTTCCAGATCATTTTAAAACGGCGCTTCGGCGCCGTTTTTTGTTTGCCATGAAAAATTCACTTGATTGCTGGCAACCCTTGTGTATGTCCGGCGGCGGGACACCTCTCCCCAACGAGAGGCTTGCTATCTGAAAGGGTAGAAACATGACAGCAAATACCCCCGCGCCGGACGTGCGTCCGGCTGATCCACGTTTTTCTTCTGGTCCATGCACAAAGCGTCCAGGTTGGTCCGCCGACCAGTTGGACACGGCTTCGCTTGGCCGCTCTCACCGCGCAAAAATCGGCAAGTCGAAATTAAAGCAGGCCATCGACCTGACCCGAACCGTTTTGCAAGTGCCCGACGATTACAAGATCGGCATTGTGCCCGCGTCTGACACTGGCGCCTTTGAGATGGCCATGTGGACCATGCTCGGTGCGCGCGGCGTTGACCTTTTGGCATGGGAAAGCTTTGGCGCCGGCTGGGTGACCGACGCTGTCAAACAGTTGAAATTGCCGGACCAGCGGACGATTACCGCCGATTATGGCGTCCTTCCCGATCTGTCCGATATCGATTTTTCCCGCGATGTGGTATTTACCTGGAACGGCACGACTTCAGGCGTGCGTGTGCCGAACGGCGACTTCATTCCGGCAGACCGCCAGGGCCTGACCCTTTGCGACGCGACATCGGCCGCTTTTGCGCAGAACCTTGATTTTTCAAAGCTCGATGTCGTGACTTTCTCTTGGCAGAAAGTGCTTGGCGGCGAAGGCGGGCATGGCGTGCTTATCCTTTCTCCGCGTGCCGTTGAACGGCTGGAGAGTTACACGCCGGCGTGGCCATTACCGAAGATTTTCCGGTTGACCAAGGGTGGCAAGCTCATTGACGGCATCTTTGAAGGTGCGACCATCAACACGCCGTCCATGCTGTGTGTCGAAGACTATCTTGATGCGCTCCAATGGGCTCAGTCAGTGGGTGGCCTGGACGGGCTGCGCGCCCGCGCTGATGCTAATTTCAAGGCGATCCAGTCTTATGTCGATCAGGTTGATTGGCTGGAAAATCTGGCGCGCGATCCGGCGACCCGTTCCAATACGTCGGTCTGTCTGAAGTTTGTCGATCCCGCGGTTACCGCATTGCCGGAAGCTGATCAGGCCGCTTTTGCCAAGGGCATCGTATCCCTTCTTGAAAAGCAGGGCGTTGCCTATGACATCGGCGCCTATCGCGATGCGCCGCCTGGTCTCCGGATCTGGGCCGGTGGTACGGTCGAAACAGCTGATCTTGACGCCTTGATGCCGTGGATCGGCTGGGCTTTCGAGCAGCAAATGGCATCGCTGAAGCAAGCTGCCTAGGCACATTTAACGGGCGCGATGCTGCGCCCGGTTTCCTAACAACACATCAATTCAAGAGAGGCCATCATGGCTGCACCACGTGTACTCGTATCGGACAAATTGTCCGCCACTGCCGTTCAAATTTTCAAGGATCGCGGCATCGATGTCGATTTCCAACCGGATGTCGGCAAGGACAAAGAGAAAATGCTGGAAATCATTGGCCAGTATGACGGGCTGGCGATCCGTTCCGCCACAAAAGCGACTGAGAAGTTGATTGCGGCCGCCGACAATCTGAAAGTGATTGGACGGGCAGGCATCGGTGTCGACAATGTCGATATCCCGGCAGCTTCCAAGCGCGGCATCATCGTCATGAACACGCCTTTCGGCAACTCGATCACCACCGCGGAACACGCTATTTCTCTGATGCTTGCCGTAGCGCGTCAGATCCCGGCGGCCAATGCGTCGACCCATGCGGGCAAATGGGAAAAGTCGAAATTTATGGGCGTCGAATTGACCGCCAAGACGCTTGGATTGATCGGTGCGGGCAATATCGGCTCGATTGTGGCGAACCGGGCGATCGGCCTGAAGATGCGTGTGGTGGCCTTTGATCCTTTCTTGTCGGAAGACCGGGCCAAGGAAATTGGCGTTGAAAAGGTCGAACTGGATGCGTTGTTTGCGCGCGCCGATTTCATCACGCTGCACACGCCGTTGACGGATAAAACCCGCAACATCATCGACGCCGCAGCTATCGCGAAGATGAAGGACGGTGTGCGGATCATCAATTGCGCGCGCGGCGGTCTGGTCGTTGAAGAAGCGCTGGCGGAAGGGTTGAAGTCTGGCAAGGTGGCCGGCGCCGGGATTGATGTTTTTGAAACGGAACCGGCGACCGAGAACCCGCTGTTTGACCTACCCAATGTTGTTTGTACGCCGCATCTGGGCGCCTCAACGACCGAAGCACAGGAAAATGTGGCGCTGCAAGTTGCTGAGCAGATGAGCGATTATCTGCTCAAGGGCGCTGTTTCGAACGCGATCAACATGCCCTCGATCACGGCGGAAGAGGCGCCGGTCCTGAAGCCATTCGTCAAGCTGGCCGACGTGTTGGGTGCGTTTGCGGGTCAGGTGACGGAATCGCCGATCAAGGAGGTTGAAATCCTTTATGACGGTGTGCCTGCGACGCTGAACACAAAGGCGCTGACAAGCGCTGCGCTTGCCGGCCTCATCCGCCCTTTGGTGGCTGATGTCAACATGGTGTCAGCGCCGATCATGGTGCGCGAGCGCGGGGTGAAAGTATCTGAAGTGACGCGCGATAAATCGGGCGTCTATGATGGCTATATTAAGCTGACCGTGACCACCGAGCGGCAAGAACGGTCGCTTGCCGGCACCGTCTTCTCCGATGGCAAGCCGCGCTTCATCCAGATCAAGGGTATCAATATGGATGCCGAGATCGGCGCGCACATGGTCTATGTCACCAACCGCGATGAGCCAGGCGTGATTGGCCACATGGGTGCGACGATGGCCAAGCACAATGTGAACATCGCCAATTTCCAGCTCGGGCGCACCGGGCCTGGTGGTGATGCGATTGCGCTTTTGTATGTTGATGGTCCGGTTGATCAGCAGGCGCTTGATGAATTGACCAATCACCCGTCGATGTTGCAGGCCAAATCGTTGGTGTTTCCGGTCGACAGTTAAGTGCGAGGCGGGTTCAGCCCGCCTCTTTCTTTTGGCGTTCGGCGATCATGATGCCACCGATGACCAGCACCATGGCGACAGCGTGGTGCCAGCGGAACGCTTCGCCCAGGATCAGCACCGCCAGGACGGTCCCGATTACCGGGATCAGATTGATAAACAGACCGGCGCGGTTTGCGCCGATCAGTGCGATGCCGCGAATGTAAAAAATCTGGCTCAGGATTGCCGGAAAGATCGCGGTGTAAACCGCGACCATCCAACCGCGTTGGTCGGGCAAAATACCCTGTGGGCTGTTCAGCTCCCATAAGGCAAAGGGGATGGAGGTTATCAGCGCCGAAAATGCCATGATGACCATGAAGGTTTTCCAATGGACATCGGGTCGATACCGCAGGGCGATGGAGTAACCGGCATAGAGGAGGCCAGCCAAACCCATCAGCAGATCACCACGGTTAAACTCCAATGCCGCCAGACGTTCCAGCGATCCGTTGGAGGCGACCACGATGACGCCGACAAAGGTGAGTGAGAAGCCGAGCAGCTGTTGGCGCGTGACCCGGATGCGAAAGAACAGAAAATTGCCGATGAAGATCAGCAGCGGGATCGCCGCCTGTTCAATGGTGACGTTGATCGCCGACGTGTGGTTGAGCGCGGAGTAGAGGGCGATGTTAAAGCCTGCAAATCCGGTCATGCCGAAAATCAGCAGGATTGGCAGGTGGGGTTTGACCTGCGCCCATTGGGCGCGCAATTGCGGCCAGCCAATGATCAGCAGAACGCTCCAGGCCATGGCCCAACGCATGAACGTTAAGATCATGGGTGATACGTGACCCACCGCCAGCTTGCCAGCCACAGCGTTGCCTGACCAGAAAAGCGTTGTCAGGATCAACAGCGCATAGGCGAGTTGGGTGTCGCTGACTGCCTGTTTTGCCGTTGTTTGCATGAAATACACCCCTGTGCTCGTCGCTACATGGCGCGGCGCGGGGTACTTGGCCAGAAAAATCGTGGGAGCGCGCGAATAGACGGTGTTGTCCACTCGCCAAATGTCGCGTCAAGCTATAGGTAGCTTCGGTTTGTAGATTGCAGGAGTTGGGCCAGCCATGAGCAATGTGGTTGTCGTTGGAAGTCAGTGGGGCGATGAGGGCAAGGGCAAAATCGTCGATTGGCTGTCAGAGCGCGCCGACGTTGTTGTCCGGTTTCAGGGCGGGCATAATGCGGGCCACACCCTGGTTATCGATGGGGTGACCTACAAGATTTCGCTGGTCCCGTCGGGCATTGTGCGCGGCAAACTATCGATCATCTGTAATGGCGTGGTCTTTGATCCGCATTTTTTCATCAAAGAAATCGAGGGTCTCAAAGCCAGCGGCGTCGACGTGACACCCGATGTGCTAAAGGTTGCGGAGAATACACCTCTTATCCTGTCGCTGCACCGGGAGCTGGATGGTTTTCGCGAGGATGCCGCTTCCAATTCCGGCACCAAGATCGGCACAACGCGCCGTGGGATCGGACCTGCCTATGAAGACAAGGTCGGACGGCGCGCGATCCGTGTGATGGATCTGGCAAACAAGGAAACACTGCCAGCCAAGGTTGACCGATTGCTGACGCACCATAACGCCTTGCGGCGTGGCTTGGGCCATCGCGAGGTCAGCCATGATGACATCATGAATGAATTGATGGCAGTTGCCGGTGAGGTGCTGCCGTTCATGGACAAGGTCTGGAAAGTGCTCGATGACAAGCGCGGTGCTGGTGAGCGTATCTTGTTTGAGGGCGCGCAAGGCACGCTTCTGGATGTTGATCACGGCACTTACCCTTACGTGACTTCATCGAATGTGGTTGCCGGCGCTGCCGCGGCGGGCTCGGGCATGGGGCCGGGCGCTGTCGATTTCGTGCTGGGAATCACCAAGGCCTATACGACCCGCGTGGGCGAGGGGCCGTTTCCCTCCGAGCAGGATAATGAGATCGGGCAATATCTGGGGGAAAAGGGCCATGAATTCGGCACGGTGACCTCGCGTAAGAGGCGTTGCGGTTGGTTCGATGCGGTGCTGGTCAGACAAGCCGTGGCGATCAATGGCATCAACGGCATTGCGCTGACAAAGCTTGATGTTCTTGATGGTATGGAAGAAATCAAAATCTGTGTCGGCTACAGGCTCGATGGGGAGCGCATTGATTATCTGCCGGCCAGCCAAGGTGCGCAGGCACGCGTTGAACCAATCTACGAGACTGTTGAGGGCTGGAGCGAGCCGACATTGGGCGCGCGATCATGGAATGACCTGCCCGCACAAGCGGTAAAGTATGTGCGTCATGTGGAGGAACTGATTGGTGCGCCGGTTGCCTTACTTTCCACTAGTCCTGAACGTAATGACACCATACTTGTGACCGATCCTTTTCGAGATTAGGACTGTACTTAAGCTCTACGTGCATAGCGGATAGAATAGATGGCAGAATTTGCTGCGATACTACGAAAAAATATCGAGAAGCTGGGCGAAACAACCCCCGAAACACGAACCAAAATCTACGAGAAAGCGCGCGAAGCGCTCGACCGTAAGATCTCGGCAATGGATCCTGCGCCGCCCAAGGCTGCCGTTGATCGTCAATTTGCTAAACTTGATGAGGCGATTGACGAAATCGAGGCCGAGTATGCTGAGCCGCCGGAAGCGGTGCCGCAGGATGATGGTCTTGAAGAGATGCTCGATGAGGCCAGCATCGCCGGCGATGATGAAGGCGATGGAGAGGATGCGACCGATGCAGCGGAAAAGACCGACGCAGCAACGATTGTGGCCGATACGAATGGTTCGCCAACAGCTTCTGATCCCGACGATCCGCTAAGGACATTTTTGGAAGAAAATGCGGGCACATTGACGGATCCAGCGCCCGATGTCGATAAGGGTGATCTGGCCGACCTGACCGCGGGTGGTCGTGACGGTCCGGCCGTGCCGCTTGGCGATGATGATCGTGACCCATCGACCCCGAACTGGCGCCGCCTAGGCGCTATCGCCGCTGTTGCCCTCGTGGTGATTGGCGGCGGGTATTTCCTGTCTACGATTCCGGCTGTGCAATCCATGCTCGGTTCCGATGATGCCGTGGTTGCTGTGGGTGATGATGCATCTGAGGTCGCTGCGGCAGATGGGTCGGACGCCAATGCTGATTCGGGCACGTTGCAGGATGGCGACGTGGATATCACCGTTGAAGGGACTGGTTCTGAGACTGTTGTTGTCGGTACCGGGCAGGGCGCACAGCCAAAATTCACACAAAGGCTGACCGAAGATGGCCGGGAGATTGATGACGGGCCTGCCGATGGTGGCGCAACGGTTGGTGAAGGGACGAGCGTCTCCGATCAAACCCCCGGCACTGCCGATGGTGAGCCGAATGTCGCACAAAATGCCGATGGTGATGCACAGGGTGAGGCCAGTTCTGACGCACCTCTGCGTGTCGGTCAGCGCGCGATTTTCTATGAGGAACGCACTGGAACCGAAGCCGGTACGGCAGTACCCGGTTCGGTGATCTGGACGCAGGTGCAGGAAGCACCCGCTGACGGTTTGCCGCTTGAGCCGGCGATCCGCGGTGAAGCGAGTATTCCGGATCTTGATCTTTCGTTGATCATGACCATCCGCCGTGATGGCGATGCGACTTTTCCGGCTAGTCATGTGATTGAATTGTTCTTTGACGTCCCGGAGACCTTCACTGGCCGCGGCATTAGTGACGTGCAGCGCGTGACGTTCAAGGGAACCGAACAGGATCCCGGCACGGCTTTGATCGGTATTCTGGCGCCGATTGACACCAATATCTTCCTTGTTGCGCTCAATGATGCGGAAGCGGCGGTCCAGGGGAACACCGCACTCATGCGTAATGAGAACTGGATCGATATTCCTTTGCAATATGTCAGTGGCCGCCGGGCGCTGATGACGATTGAAAAGGGTATTCCGGGTGAACGGATTTTCCAGGAAGTTATCGATTTCTGGGCGGCGAACCCGCTTCCCGTCGAGGGTTGATCCGCCGCAGGGATAATCGTTCATGATGGTTGAGACGCTTATTCCGGTGCTGGCGGCATTTCTTGTCGTCACCATTGCGCCGGGCCCGGCAAACATTGCCGTAGCGACCGTCTCCATGACGCATGGACGGGCAAGCGGTTTGCGCTTTGGCCTTGGCCTTGGCGTCGGATTTGCGTTTTGGGGATTGATTGCGGCAACGGGTTTGGGCGCGGTGTTGCAGGCGTCTGCGCAAGCGATGATCGTCCTGAAACTTGCTGGCGGCTGCTATCTGATCTGGCTTGCGTTCATCACGTGGCGCGAAACGGGCGCAGAAAAAACCGACCTCCTGGTCCTTTCACAAAAGCGCTGGTTCCTGCAGGGTTTGCTATTAAACCTATCCAATCCAAAGGCCGTGGTGGCTTGGTTGGCGGCGCTGGCCGCCGGCTTTGGTAGCAATGAGACGCTGGCGCAGCTGCTTTTCGCAACGGGCCTTTGTATCGCATTGGGTTTTGTCAATTACTTCAGCTACGCGCTGCTGTTTTCGCTTCAAGCATGCATGCGGTTTTACGACCGTTTCAGCGGGTTTGTCTCACGAACCGTCGCCGTGTTTTTTGCTGCAACGGGACTGGCGATCGTTCGCTCTGCTTTTCAGCGCACGCCCTAGTGTTTCCATAGACAAAAAAGGCCGCTCCGGAGAGCGGCCTTTTGATCTGCTCGTTCACCCTATCGTGCGTTAGTGCGCGGCAAGCGCCTCGCGGGTGCCTTTTTCGACGGCTGCTGCTGCTGCCTGGACAGCTTCCTGCACCTTTTCAAAGGCGCGCACTTCGATCTGGCGAACGCGTTCGCGTGAGATGTTGAACTCACCCGACAGTTCTTCCAGCGTCAGTGGGTCTTCGGACAGGCGGCGGGCTTGAAAGATCCGCTTTTCGCGCTCGTTCAGCACATCCATCGCGTCCTTGAGCAGGGCACGGCGCTGGTCGAGCTCATCTTCCTCGATCAGCATTTTCTCCTGACTGTCGCTGTCATCGACCAACCAATCCTGCCACTGGCCACTTTCGCCTTCGCCGGCACGCATGGGCGCATTAAGCGAGGCATCGCCCGACAGGCGCTGGTTCATGGAGCGCACGTCTTCCTCGGTGACTTGCAGATCGGTTGCGATCTGCTTGACCTGATTTTCGTTCAGATCACCATCGCCAAGCGCCTGAATGCGGTTCTTGGCCTTGCGCAGGTTGAAGAACAGCCGCTTCTGGTTGGCAGTTGTGCCCATTTTCACCAGGCTCCACGAGCGCAGCACATATTCCTGGATGGATGCCTTGATCCACCACATGGCATAGGTAGCCAACCGGAAGCCCCGTTCGGGGTCGAATTTCTTCACCGCCTGCATCAGGCCGACGTTACCTTCGGAAATGACTTCGCCCATCGGTAGGCCATAGCCGCGATAGCCCATCGCTATTTTGGCCACCAGGCGCAAATGCGACGTCACCAAGCGATGCGCAGCGTCTGTGTCTTCATGTTCGTGATAACGCTTGGCCAGCATGTATTCTTCATCTGGCTGCAGCATGGGGAAGCGTCTTACTTCCTCCAAATAGCGTGATAGGCCGTCGGAACCGCCGACCAGGCTCGGTAGTGTTGTTTGGGCCATAAAGCACCCTTTCTCCCATATGTTGTTCCCGCTAATTGCGGCAAACGTAAGGGCCGGAGGCCGAAAGACGCACCTACGGCACCTAGTGTTCAAGCATTATTTGGTGACCAAACGCCTGTGATTCAAGGTTTTGCGGTTTGACCGGTTGGATCAAGCGCTTGTAGCACGGCGGCAAAATCGGTTGGCAGAGGGCTTTCAAACCGCATGACATCACCGTTTGACGGGTGTTCAAACACCAATTTGTAGGCATGTAACGCTTGGCGGTTGAGCGCTGTGACCGCGTAAGCCGCCTGTTGTTCAAGCTTGGCGATCTTCGTTTTATATCCGCTGCCATAGACATTGTCGCCGACCAGCGGGTGGTCAATATGGGCCATGTGAACACGGATCTGGTGGGTCCGGCCGGTCTCCAACACACATTCTATGAGAGCAAGGTCTGCGCCAACTTGCCCTGCGGCAAAGGTTGCGCGGACGCGAAAATGGGTCACCGCATGGCGCGCATCCGGTTGACTTTCGCTGGCAACGGCCTGGCGTTTGCGGTCACCGGAAGAACGGCCCAGAAAGGTCTCGATTGTGCCAGCGCGCCGGTCGGGCATGTTCCAAACCAAGGCCAGATAGGCGCGTTCCATCGGTCCGGTCTTGCCGTGATCGGCAAATTGGGCAGACAGATGTTGGTGTGTGCGGTCATTTTTTGCGACCACCATGACGCCGGATGTCTCCTTATCGAGACGATGGACAATGCCAGGGCGTTTGACACCGCCGATGCCGGATAGGCTGTCACCACAATGATGTATCAGCGCGTTGACCAGCGTGCCGGTTTCATTGCCGGCGCCCGGATGCACAACAAGGCCAGCCGGTTTGTTGATGACAATCAGATCAGTATCTTCATGCAGGATATCCAGGGCGATGTCTTCGCCTTTTGGTTCGGGCGGAGCGGCATCCGGAATTGCAAATGAGATGGTGTCGCCAGTCTTTATCTTGCGTTTTGAACTGGTCTCCGGTTTGCCGTTAAGGGTCACGTGACCGTTGGTGATCATGGTTTGGGCCTGGCTGCGCGAAAGGCCAAGCGGCAGGTGCAGGGCGACAAACTGATCAAGCCGTTTGGCGTTATGCGTTTCATCGACCTCTATTGTTTCCAATTGCTGCGCCATGTAGTGGGTGCCTGTTTCCGTTTTGACCGCATGGGCTTTTCATGAACCAGATGCAACCACCGCCCGAGACTACCGAGGAAGAAAAGCCGCTTGATCCGGCCGTTGAGCGTGTGCGTGCCAAGATGGTCCGGCTGCTCGCGGTATCGATGGGCATCATGTTTGTGTCAATCTTCGCGGTGCTGGCTGCTGTCATCTACCGGATCAATGCGGGTGATGCCGATGCGCTGATCCGTGCTGACATAGGAGTGCCTGCCGGTTTTACGCTGATCGAGAGCGGTGTCTCCGGTGATCGGGTTCATTTGCATGGCACAACGGCAAGCGGCGAAACGTTGATCCTGGTATATCATGCCGACACCGGTGCACTGCTGCGGGCACTTACGCTCCGAGAGGGCGTTGCGGTCCCAAATGTTGAGTGAAGGGGTCGCCTTTACGTCACTTTATGTCGCAGTTTGGGCCGGAAAATCCGCTATATGCGCAAAACTTATGCGTGCAAGGCCTTTACAAAGCTGTCATGCTTTCGTTTGTTGGCGCGCAATTGTTAGTCCTCACGCCCGATTTGGAGCGGAATGAGTAATCAACGTGGAGCAGCTGTCAAATATGACAGCGTGCAAAAGAGTTATGACGGCGAGAACCTCGTCGTCAAAAATCTGAACCTGGATATCGCGCGCGGCGAGTTCCTCACCATGCTCGGCCCATCGGGCTCCGGCAAAACAACCTGCCTGATGATGTTAGCCGGATTTGAGCCAGCGACGCATGGCGAGATCTATCTGAATGATCGTCCGATCAACAATGTCCCGCCGCACAAGCGTGGCATCGGGATGGTGTTCCAGAACTATGCATTGTTCCCGCATATGTCGGTGGCTGAGAACTTGGCGTTCCCGCTTCAAGTGCGCGGCATGGCCAAATCCGAGCAGGAAAGCCGGATCAAGCGGGCGCTCGACATGGTTGAGCTTGGTGCGTTTGGTAACCGGCGTCCGGCCCAGCTATCTGGTGGTCAGCAGCAGCGGGTTGCTGTTGCGCGCGCCCTGGTTTTTGACCCGGATCTTGTGTTGATGGACGAGCCGCTCGGCGCGTTGGACAAACAATTGCGCGAGCAAATGCAGTATGAAATCAAACACATCCACGAGAATCTCGGGGTAACTGTCGTCTATGTAACGCACGACCAGACGGAAGCGCTGACCATGTCAGACCGTGTCGCGGTGTTTAATGACGGGGTGATTCAGCAACTTTCTTCCCCGGATGAATTGTATGAAAACCCGCAAAACTCATTTGTCGCCCAGTTTATCGGGGAAAACAACAAGCTGACGGGCACCATCAAAGGCGTCAATGGCAGCACCTGTGACGTTCAGCTTGATGACGGGACGATGCTGGTCGCCGATCCTGTGAACATCAAGGGCGAAGGCGGGCGTACGACGGTAAGCCTCAGGCCGGAGCGGATCGAAATCGACCCCGGCAAGGGCGTTGAGAATTCAGTTCAGGGTAAGATCGAAGAGTTGATCTATTTGGGTGACCACATTCGGGTGCGGATGAGTGTGGCAGGGAATGACGAGTTTATTGTCAAAGTGCGTAACCGCCGAGACAAGCGACCGATCGCAGAAGGCGATGAGGTTGCTGTCGGTTGGGCCGCCTCCGACTGTAAAGCATTGGACGCTGTAGCGTGACCAAAGGAATTGGGGCGGCCTTGAGCTGCACCAATAAATTCAGGTGATGGTCGTCGCGCGGCATTGGGCTGTGCGCACGCCTGAAACGAAAGGGAGAACGAGTATGAAACTCAAAACACTATTGTTGGCATCTGCCGCCGCCGGACTTTTGTCGACAACGGCGATCGCAGAAAATCATAGCTTGGCTCTCGAGCCTTGCGAAAATTGTGCGGACAGCCTGACCGTTGTGTCATGGGGTGGTGCGTATCAAGATTCACAAATCAAAGCCTATTCAGACCCTTACTCGGAAGCGACGGGTGTCACTTTTACATGGGATGAATCGTCGGCTGAGGCGGTTGCTCGTCTTCGCGCGATGAACGAAGCCGGTAATGTGACCTGGGATCTGGTCGACGTTGTTGCTGCTGACGCACTGCGCCTTTGCGATGAGGGTCTGGCTATTGAGCTGGACGGCGATGAAGATTTGGCAGCCGCGCCAGATGGCACATCAGCTGATGATGATTTTGGTGTTCTTCGCGTCAATGACTGCTTTGTCCCGCAGATCGTTTACTCGACGACTTTTGGTTATCGCACCGATCTGGTGGGTGACACAGCGCCGGACGACATTTGCGATATCTTCGACCTTGAAGCCTTCCCGGGCAAGCGTGCGCTGCAGCGCCGCCCAATCGACAATATGGAATGGGCGACCTATTGCAACGGCACCCCTAAGGACCAGATCTATGAAGTGCTGAGCACCGATGAAGGTGTCGACGCCGCATTGGCCAAACTCGACACCATCAAAGACGAAGTGGTCTGGTGGACAGCCGGCGCGGAAACCCCGCAGCTTCTGGCCGATGGCGAAGTGGTCATGGGTTCTACCTTCAACGGTCGTCTCTTCTCTGCGATTGTTGAACAAAATCAGCCGATTGGCATGATGTGGGACATGCAGTCCTTCGACCTTGACGGTTGGATTATTCCGACAGGGATTTCCGACGAGGCGATGAACCGCGTCAAGCACTTCCTGAAATTTGCGACTGACACGCAGCGCCTTGCTGACCAGGCCAAGTACATTTCCTATGGCCCGGCCCGCGCCTCATCTGCGCCGCTTGTTGGCACACATGCCGAACTGGGTATCGACATGGCTCCGCATATGCCGACAGATCCGGCCAATGCCGCCAACGTCCACAACTATGACTATGAGTGGTGGGCAGACAACCGTGATGACCTGGATGCAAAATTCCAGGCATGGTTGGCCCAATAATAGTATGATCTGCGAAGCGGCTCCGGCCGCTTCGCTTTTTATCGGGGAAAGAGATTTTTCATGAGCAGCGCTGACATTACTAATGTCGATGTGGTTCCCGATGATGGCGTTATGCGCGCCGCCGATGGGACACCTTTGAAAAAGCGCCTGGCGCGCGCGTTGCGCCGTGAAAAGCTGCGCTCTTTCATGCTGATCGCCCCGCTTCTGTTCTTTATCGTTTTGTCATTTTTGCTGCCGATCGCGGACATGCTGTTCCGCTCGGTGGAAAATCAGATTGTTGATAATTCCATTCCGCGCACTGTTGCGACGCTGGACCAGTGGGAGAGCTCACAGTCTGACGTGCCGCCCGAAGGCGTCTTCGAAGCGCTTTATTATGACATGTTCGTGGCGGTGGAAGCGCGCCGCCATACACGGCTTGGCCAGCGCTTGAACTACGAATTATCCGGCATGTCGTCACTGTTCCGCGGCACTGGTCGCGACCTTGATGATTACCGTGAAGAAGACGTTGAGGCGCTGGAAGATGCCGCGCCGCAGCTCGACGAAGGTGCTTTCTGGGTCGCCATGATGGGTGGCGATGGTGGCAATGCGTTCCTTGAGCAGCGTCGTCAGAGCGTTGTGACGCTTGCTGATATTCGCGCAGGCGCGCAGGATCCACTTGATTTCACCATTTCAACGACAGCCATCGATCTGTTGCCACTGACCGCGTCTGCCTATGCCGATTGGGGTGTGCTGACACAGCTTGGCGACGATGATGATGTTGCTGCCGAAACGCCATGGGAAGCGGTCTTCGTAGCCCTCGCGTCTGATCTTCGTGCGCTGGATGCCAATCAGCTGAACGCGTTTGATGCTGCGTCCGTTCCTGTGCTGCTGGAAGCTAAGCGCGCGGCCGACCAACAAACGCCGGTGGCGTACCAGGCCCTTTTTGAAGGCTCAGACAGTGATTGGGTCGCGCCGGAAACCTGGCGCGTCATCGACAAGTTTTCATCGCGTTACACGGCTGGCTATTATCTTTCCGCGATCGATGCTGACAGCACGGCCGAAAGCTTTGAACTGATGCCGGAAGATGAGCGCATCTACATCAAGCTCTTCGTGCGCACCTTGTGGATGTCGTTGCTCATTACCTTCTCTACGCTGATCCTCGGCTATCCGATTGCCTATCTGATGAGCCACACCAAGCGCTCGACGGCTAACCTCCTGATGATCCTGGTGCTGTTGCCTTTCTGGACATCACTTTTGGTGCGCACTTCGGCCTGGAAAGTGCTGTTGCAACAGCAGGGCGTTATCAACGACTTCCTCGTCTGGATCAATCTGATTGACGATGCCGGCCGGCTCGTCATGATCAACAACCAGTTGGGCACGATCATTGCGATGACGCATATTCTGCTGCCATTCATGATCCTACCGCTCTATTCGGTGATGCAGACCATTTCGCCGTCCTATGTGCGGGCCGCTAAATCGATGGGCGCTAATGATTGGACCGCTTTCTGGCGGGTTTATTTCCCCAACACAGTACCGGGTATTGGTGCTGGCGCGATCCTCGTCTTCATTCTGGCGATTGGTTACTACATCACGCCAGAACTGGTGGGCGGTACGCAGGGCGTGTTCATTTCCAACCGGATCGCATTCCACATTTCAACAAGCTTGAACTGGGGCCTTGCCGCAGCGCTTGGGGCGATCCTGTTGCTGCTCGTGCTGCTGCTGTTTTACTTCTACGACAAGATTGTCGGCATCGATAATGTGAAGCTGGGATAGAAAATCATGGCATCTCCACTTCCTCCTTATGCTTCACCGCTGCAGCTCTTCTGGTATTACGCGTTCCGCGTGATCTGCGGGATCATCTTCTTCTTTCTGGTGTTCCCGATCATCATCATCATCCCGCTGTCGTTCAACGCGCAAGACTTCTTCACGTTCACGCCAGAGATGTTACGGCTGGATCCGGCCGGCTATTCGCTCAAACACTATGTGGATTTCTTCACCAATCCCGATTGGCAACAGGCGCTGCGGAATTCGTTCCTGATCGCACCGATGGCAACGATCATTGCCACTGCGCTTGGAACCTTGGCGGCGATTGGCTTGTCGCAAAGCCATGTGCCGGCTCGTTCTGCCATCATGGCGATCCTAATCTCACCTATGATCGTGCCGCTGATCATCTCGGCAGCTGGCATGTATTTCTTCTACGCACGGCTTGGGCTTCAAGGAACTTATTGGGGTGTAGTTCTGGCACATGCTGCACTGGGCACGCCTTTTGTGATCATCACAGTGACGGCAACGCTGGTCGGGTTTGATCGTTCGCTGACCCGTGCCGCCGCCTCAATGGGCGCTGATCCGGTGACAACTTTCTTCAAGGTACAGATGCCGCTCATTCTGCCCGGGGTCATTTCCGGTGCGCTGTTTGCTTTCATCACGTCGTTTGACGAAGTGGTGGTGATCATCTTCCTTGGTTCGGCCGAACAGCAGACATTGCCGTGGCAGATGTTTACTGGTCTTCGCGAGCAGATTTCGCCGACGATCCTCGCGGTCGCGACAATCATGGTTGCCCTGTCCATCCTGCTGCTGATGACGCTTGAAATGCTGCGTCGACGCTCAGAACGGATCCGCGGCCTGTCACCCAGTTAATAAGCGATAAACGAATTTGCTTGCCTGCTTTTGC
>JBCCRB010000009.1:0-19625 GCA_039208465.1 Pseudomonadota bacterium | reverse complement strand
CTTCCATTTCCAGGTCGCGCATTTCCTTGTCTGTCAGGCCGAAATGGTGGCCAAGCTCAGTGATAACGACGTGCGCGATGATGTCATCGAGCGACTCATTGTTCTCGCACCAATAATCGAGGATGGCGCGGCGGAACAGAATAAGCGTGTTTTCGCCGGTCTGTTCAATGTGGGGCGGGGTCCAGTAATCGCGGCTGCCATGACCTTCAAATATGCCAAGCAGATCGAAGGGTGTTTCGAGCGCCAAATGGTCGGCCAGTGCCTGGGTCGGGTAATCTTGGACCTGGATGATGATTTTGCCGGCTTTGCGGTGAAATGCCGCCGGCAGGGCCGAGAAAGATAGCCGTGCCAGCGTTTCGACTTCCTGTTGGGAAGGGGCGAAACGATTTTTCCAGGCGGCTGATGAGTCAAATGTTGCCATAGGCGTTCTTTCCCGCACAATTTGGGCAATAGCAGGAGCATATCAGCTTTTGCGATTACTGGTTGCCCGTGTTTGGGCGGAACTGGCGCCGCGTTTGTCTCCGTCTAAGGGTGTAGGCGCGCGAAGGAATAAATTCCGCAAAAGGATGGTTGACTCTTTTGCAACTGGCTGCAATCAATAGGAACATAAGAAGAACAAACATGCGTGGGACCGGTAAAGCCGAGGCTTTGCGCTCCCGTTGACCGGCTTTTTGGGCAAGAGGCCGGAAAGGGCATGTTTTTTTGAAAAGTGAAGTGGATCGTCGCCATGGCGTCTCAGTTGAGCGTTGCGGTGAACAGGAAATCTGTTGCCCAAGACCCTGACAAGACACAGAAATTGCGTTTGTTGCGCGGCAAATTACGCAAGCTCACTGGAGGTCATGAAGGGTTTGATGATGAGATTGCGCAGCTGGAAAAACGGCGTGAGCGCATGTTGGACGGGCATCTGGCCCTCGGTCATGCGGCTTTTGATGCCCAGTTGCAGGGCGGCATTCCCTGGCGGGGCGTAACGGAGATACATGCTGCTGCGGCGCGTGACACGGGCAGTGTCAGCGGTTTTGTCTGCGCGCTGTTTGCCCGCCATGAAGCATGCGCCGACGAAGGCCAGAAAGCGGGTTTGGGCCCTGTGCTGTGGATCGCGCAGAACCATGTGGTGGCAGAGACAGGGCGTCCCTATGGATGGGGCATCAAGCATTTGGGCTTTGATGCTGACCGGTTGCGCTTTGTGTCGACGGCCCGGCTCGATGATGCGCTGTGGGTTTGCGAGGAGGCTGCAGCCACACGCGCGCTTGGCGGTGTGGTGCTTGATTTGCGTGCCCCTGAAAATGGCCCGGATTTGCGCGAAACAAGGCGGCTTCATATGCGGGCCATGCGCGCAAATGTACCGCTGTTCCTGTTAAGGCAGGGCGGCGGCTCTTTTGCCAGCGTTGCGCCGGTGCGCCTTGATGTTCGGCCCGCTCCTTCTCGTCCAGCTACTTTATTTACCGACTCCTCATTTGAGCAGGATTGTGTCGGCTCGATAGGGCCGCCCGGGTTTGGCGTGATGATTTCCAGAAACAAGGCGGGTCCCGCCGGCAATTCTTTTACCCTGCATTGGAACAGTCATGAACGCGTCTTTTTCAGAGCAACAGTTCAAAACCGCACAACCGGTTTCCACACGGGCAGCACAGCAGGTGCCGCGCACGGCAACAGTGCCCACCAGCCGCATCGTATCGCTGCATCTGCCCTATCTGGCAACGGATCGCACCATGCGCCAAAGACACGGCGTGCGGTGGCGCACTCGGCTTGAAAGGGCCGATGACGAACGACCGCTGGTTCATGCGCACAAGAGCAAAAACACGATGCGGGTTGCGCATCTGAACGAAGCTGCCGTGAAATTGGGGCTGCGCCCCGGTCAGGGGCTGGCAGATGTCAGGGCTGTTCATCCTGATATTGATATTGTGCCGGCCGATGAGATGGCAGATGGGCAGTTTCTGGTTGCCATCGCCGATTGGTGCGATCGCTACACACCTTTGGTGGCGCTTGATGGGCCCGATGGTCTGTTTCTGGATGTGACTGGCTGTCTGCATCTGTTTGGTGGTGAAGAAGGCTTTTTATCCGATTTACTTGCCCGTTTGTTTCATCAGGGGATCACGGCGCGGGCGGCCATTGCTTCGACGGCCGGTGCTGCCTGGGCGGCTTCGCATCATGGTTCTTCGCCCTTGTCGGCCATTGAAGCGGGTGCGGAGGCTCGCTTTCTGCGCCCTTTTAAACTGGCTGCCCTGCGTTTGGATGGCGAAACGCTCGCCGGGTTAAGCAAGGTGGGTTTGAAAACAATTGGCGATGTAATGGACACCGCGCGCGCACCGTTGAACCGCCGGTTTGGCCGCCAATTGTTGATGCGCCTTGATCAGGCGCTGGGCGATCTGGAAGAAGCGTTGTCGCCACGCTTGCCGGTTCCCGATTTTTCCGCTGAGCGGCGCTTTGCCGAACCGATCGGCCTGGTTGATGATATTGAGCGTGTTCTCCATTCGCTTGCCCATACGCTTAAACCTCAATTGGAGGCCAAGGGTGCCGGTGCGCGGGCACTGGAATTCAGCCTGTTTCGGGTTGACGGTTCGGTCTCACGTCTTGCTGTTGGCGCCTCACGTTCGCTGCGCGATCCCCCTACGATCGTTAAATTGTTCCGGGAGCGTATCAAATCAGCGGGCGATGATTTTGATGCCGGCTACGGGTTTGATCTCTTACGCCTGAATGTCATCGCCTGGGACCGGTTCGAGACATCGCAGGATGATTTTGATGGTGAAAACCGGCCCGATGATGATCGTGCGGTCGAGATGTTGATGGACCGTATCACCGCCAGATTAGGGGCGGATGCCGCTCCGGTACCACCGGTGCGCCGGTTCCTGGTGCATGAAAGCCATTTGCCGGAACATGCTGAAAGGACTGCGGCGCATGATGCATTGCCTCGTAAAAAAGATGCGCAGGCCGCTGATCATGTGATGCCCCGCAGTTGGCGCCCGGCGCGTCTTTTGCAGCCACCTGAGTTGGTGGATGTGGTTGCACAGGTGCCGGAAGGCCCGCCGATGCGGCTACGTTGGCGCCGGGTTCTTTATACAATTGCAAAAGCGGAAGGGCCTGAGCGCATTGGTGGTGAATGGTGGTCTGAGGATGTGTCCGATGGTGAGAGCGAGCCTGTAACACGCGATTATTACCGTGTGGAAGATGATCAGGGGCGGCGGTTCTGGCTTTTCCGTGAAGGTCTCTACGGGCCGCGCGGGTCGGGAAATCCACGCTGGTTCATGCATGGGTTGTTTGCGTGATGAGTGCCGTCCCTGCCTATTTTGAGTTGGATGTGCGCTCCAATTTTTCGTTTCTGACCGGCGCTTCGCATCCTGAAGAGCTGGTTGTCACCGCCAAGCGGCTGGGCCTGTCGGGGCTTGGATTGGCTGACACCAACACGGTCGCCGGTGTGGTGCGTGCGCATATGGCGGCGAAGGAAGCGCAATTGGCCTATCAGCCGGGCACGCGGCTGCAGTTTTGCGATGGTACGCCTGACATGCTTGCCTACCCTAAAAACCGAAAAGGTTGGGGGCATTTGTGCCGGCTTTTGACGCAGGCCAATATGCGCGGCGAAAAAGGTGCCCCGCTCTTGATGCGTGAGGATCTTCTGCAATGGGGTGATGCGCTTTGCCTGTGTGTGGTGCCGGACCACGCACAGATGATGGATGCCTCGGTGACCGGTGACTGGCTTGCCACGTTAAAGGGGGCGTTTGGCGACAATATATTTCTCGGCATTGCGCCGGCCTATAATGGGTTGGATGCACAGGCACTGCAGGCGGCGCTTATTTTGAGCCGGCAGTTTGATGTGCCTTGCATGGCCGTTGGCGGGGTTCTTTATCATGTGCCACGCCGGCGCCTACTGGCTGATGTCCTGACTGCCGTGCGGGTTCATGAACCGCTGACACAGGCCGGCTTTGCCTTAAACGCGCATGGCGAACATTTCATGCGCGAACCGTCCGAGATGGCGCGCCTGTTTGCCCGCGCACCACATTTGGTGGAGGCATCGGCTGAATTTTTCGGCAAACTCGATTTTTCGCTAGAGGCATTGCGCTACAATTATCCGGATGAGCCGGCCGGTAACAGTGCCAGCCCGCAGGAAGAGCTGGAACGGCTGGCCTGGGAGGGCGCGCGCAAGCGCTATCCTGATCATCTTCCGGCCCATGTCAAAGAACAGATCATGCATGAGCTCAGCCTGATCAAGGAGCTGGACTATGCGCCCTATTTCCTGACGGTCTATGACATTGTCCGCTTTGCGCGTGAGCGTAATATCTTGTGCCAGGGACGCGGGTCAGCGGCCAATTCAACCGTTTGCTATTGCATCGGCATCACCGAGGTTGATCCCGCACTCACCGATCTGTTGTTTGAGCGTTTCATTTCACCGGAACGTCGCGAACCGCCTGACATTGATGTCGATTTTGAACATGAGCGGCGCGAAGAGGTCATCCAGTATATTTATGAAAAATATGGGCGTGAACGGGCCGGACTTGCGGCGACTGTGATCACCTATCGCGCCCGTTCGGCTGCGCGTGAAGTGGCCAAGGCCTTCGACATGTCGGACGATGTGACAACAGCCATGGCGGGTTCCATCTGGGGCTGGCACAGTGCGGATCTGGGCGAACGGGAATTACGTGCCGCGGGCCTTGATCCAGACGATGTCAACACACGCAACATGCTGCACATTGCCGGTGAGATCATGGGTTTTCCGCGGCATCTGTCCCAGCATGTCGGCGGCTTTGTCATCACACGCGACCGGCTGGACGAGGTTATTCCGATCAGCAAGTCAGCGATGGATGGGCGGACCATCGTTGAGTGGGACAAGGATGATCTGGACAGTCTTGGCATTTTGAAGATCGATATTTTGGCGCTGGGCATGCTGACCTGTCTGAAAAAGGCGCTTGATCTGCTCGCCCTGCACTATGACGAAAAGCTGACGCTTGCCTCCATGCCGAAAGAAGATGGTCGTGTTTATGACATGATCTGCCGTGCCGATACGCTGGGTGTCTTTCAGATTGAAAGCCGTGCACAGATGACCATGTTACCGCGTCTGCGCCCGCGTGCCTTTTACGACCTTGTCATTGAGGTGGCGATTGTGCGTCCCGGCCCGATCCAAGGCGATATGGTGCATCCCTATCTGCGGCGCCGGCAGGGCAAGGAACCGGTCAGCTATCCATCTAAAGAGCTGGAAGATGTGTTGGGCAAAACGCTTGGCGTGCCGCTGTTTCAGGAACAGGCAATGAAAATCGCGATTGTGGCTGCTGATTTTTCGCCCGGTGAAGCTGACAGGCTGCGGCGTGCGATGGCAACCTTCCGCCGGGTTGGCACGATCCATACGTTTCAACGCAAGATGGTTGAGGGGATGGTTGCCAATGGGTATGAGGCTGACTTTGCAGAACGCTGCTTCAAGCAGATTGAAGGTTTTGGCGAGTATGGCTTTCCTGAAAGCCATGCGGCCTCGTTTGCGCTTCTGGTCTATGCGTCCTGCTGGCTGAAGGCTTTTTATCCTGACGTTTTTTGTACCGCGATCCTCAATGCACAGCCGATGGGATTTTACGCCCCCTCTCAGCTTGTGCGCGATGCCCGCGAGCATGGTGTGAAAGTGCGTCCGGTCGATATCAATGCATCTGATTGGGATTGTACGCTTGAGCCGGAAGCCGATGATGATGGTGATTTTACCACCCGCCTTTCCTCACGCCATGGGTCGATGCGTGATGTCATCCGCACCCGGCATGCGGTTCGCCTGGGGTTCCGGCAAGTTAAAGGATTATCGGTCGATGCTTTGCAGCTTTTGGTTGAAAAGCGCGGCCATGGTTATGACAGTGTGCGTGATGTGTGGCTGCGTACCGGCCTCGGCCTTGCGCAGATTGAGCGTCTTGCTGATGCTGACGCGTTCCGGTCTTTGGGGCTGGACCGCCGTGCCGCGCTTTGGGCCGTGCGTGCGCTCGATGGGGATGCGGCGCGTAACAATGCACCCCTGTTGGACTTGATTGATCAGGGCAGCCAGGCCGACAGTGTGGGGATAGAAATTGTCGGCGAACCGGAAACGCAATTACCCTCCATGCCGCTGGGTGAGCATGTGGTGCATGATTACCGGTTTCTTGGCCTGTCGCTGAAGGCGCACCCGGTTTCATTTCTGCGTCAGCGGCTGATACGCGAGCGCAATGTCATCACGCATGATCGATTGGACCATATTGCACAAAACCGGCGTGTGACGGTTGCGGGCCTGGTGTTGGTTCGGCAGCGGCCGGGGTCGGCCAAGGGTGTTATCTTTGCCACGCTGGAAGATGAAACCGGCGTCTCCAACATCATTATCTGGCCAAAGGTCTTTGAAAAGTTCCGGCCCCTGGTTCTGGGCGCAAGGCTGATTGCTGTGACCGGTCGCGTGCAGTCGGAAAGTGGCGTCATTCACGTTGTGGCGGACAAAATTGAGGATTTAACGCCCTGGATGGATGACATTGAGGATCCGGACTTTGGGCGCCAGGGTCTGGACCGCGCCGATGAGGTTCGCTCGCCGGTCATGGACTCGCGCGAGAAGCTGAAGCCACGGTCTCGCCTTGCGCGCCTCCTTAGCGAAATGCCTGATCTGAAAGAAGATTATATCGCAGCAGGCAAAGAAAAGTCCGCCCGAAATGTGCTGCCCAAAGGGCGCAATTTTCATTAAAATCTGGGGGTAATGCCCGATTGGCAGGAAATTTGGAGCGGGCGAGGCGATTCGAACGCCCGACCCCAACCTTGGCAAGGTTGTGCTCTACCCCTGAGCTACGCCCGCTCGGCGCTTCCTTCGAAGCCCGCGCTATATGCTCCAACCGCCTTTTCATTGCAAGAGCGAATTTGACGATTGATGCTTGCGTTTTTGACGCGCTTTGGCCAATCGACGCGAAAGGAAAAATGACCATGCCGAAAACAAGCGCAGACCTCTTCTCCTTTCTGGATGAATTGGGGATCACATACCAAAATCATGAGCATGAGCCGGTTTTCACCGTGTCTGAAAGCCAGGCGCTTCGTGATGAGATTCCCGGCGGGCATACAAAAAATCTGTTCCTGAAAGACAAGAAAGGGCGATATTTCCTGCTCACGGTCGGTGAAGAGGCGATTATCGATCTGAAGAGTATTCACAGTGTCATCGGGGCGCAGGGACGTGTCTCTTTTGGCAAGCCCGAACCCCTCATGGAGTTCCTTGGTGTCATTCCCGGTGCGGTGACCGCTTTCGGCATCATCAATGACACCGAGCAAACCATTACGCTCTTGTTTGACGAGGCGCTGATGCGTCATGATGTGATCAATTGCCACCCGCTGCGCAATGATGCGACGACATCGATTTCTGTCGCTGACATGAAGACGTTTGTCGAAGCGACAGGCCATGCGTATCGCGTCTTGAAACTATCGGAAGCAAACGCAACATAGACGCCAACAGAAAGGCGAGTGCCATGACCCAATCCAACGACAATCCGTTTGCTGCACCCGCTGATGGTTACGGTGCCCAAACGGTCGGATTTGGTGCTGACAGCAGCGCCGCCCCGTCCGCGCCTTCAGCGGCGCAAGGCCCGCTGATCAAGGAAACCACAACAGCCGATTTTACCCGCGATGTTGTTGAGGAAAGCCGTAACCAGCCGGTTCTCATTGATTTTTGGGCACCCTGGTGTGGGCCCTGCAAGCAATTGACGCCCATATTGGAAAAGGCCGTCACGGCGGCCGGCGGCAAGGTCAAACTGGTGAAGATGAACATTGACGACCATCCGGCAATTGCCGGCCAGATGGGCGTTCAGTCGATCCCGGCTGTGCTTGCATTTGTGGGGGGCCAGCCGGTTGATGGCTTCATGGGCGCTTTGCCCGAAAGCCAAGTTGCGGCCTTTATTGACAAGATTACATCGCAGGCAGGCGCGGACCCACAAGAAGCGATGGTAGAAGAGGCGTTGGCGCAGGCTGCCGAGGCAGCCACCGCGGGCGATGCAAGCCGGGCGGCGCAAATCTATGCCGCGATTTTACAGCAGGAGCCTGACAATGCCGTTGCTTACGCAAGCATGGCGGCTTTGATGCTGGATGCGGGCCAGATCGAGCGTGCGAAGGGCATGGTTGATGCGGCGCCTGAAAGCATCAAGGATGATGCTGCGCTCAATGGTGTGAAAAGCCGCTTGGAACTGGCTGAAAAGGTGGCGGCGATCGGTGATCCGCAATCATTGGAAACCCGGCTTGCGGCTGATGAAAACGACCATGATGCGCGGTTTGATCTGGCCCAGATTGCCAATGCGCACAACGATCGCGAGGCAGCTGCGCAGCATCTTCTGGCGATCATGGAAAAGGATCGCGAATGGCGCGATGATGGCGCGCGCAAAGAATTGCTGTTGTTTTTCGATGCCTGGGGCCCGACGGATCCCGCCACGATCTCGGCACGGCGAAAATTATCCAGCTTACTTTTCCGCTGACTTTTCCCTTCTGCCATTGCCAGCGCCAACCGCTGCGCCATGTAAGGCGTCAACGGAGCGCGTAAAATGAAGGCTGGAAACCAGACATATAGGGATGTGGACGATATCCCTGCGGTTGTGCCTGTGTTTCCACTGTCTGGTGCCCTTCTCTTGCCTGGCACGCAGATGCCGCTCAATCTGTTTGAGCCGCGTTATCTGGCCATGTTCGATGCCGCGCTTGCCAGCAATCGTTTGATTGGCATGATTCAGCCTGTTTTTTCCGGTGATGTTGGCACACCTGACCGACCAAATTTGTGCAAGGTCGGCTGTCTGGGGCGTATAACCGCCTACACGGAAACGGGTGACGGCCGCTATATCATCACGCTTCAAGGCATATGCCGCTTTCGGGTCCTTGAAGAAGTGACCACCACCACCCCATTTCGTCAGTGCCGTGTCGCGCCTTTTGCCTCGGATCTGGCTGACAATGACAATGGTGATGATGTGGATCGTGACGCCTTGTTAGAGGCTTTTAGGAGTTATCTGACCGCCAACGAATTGGAGGCCGATTGGGAAAGCGTCGAAAAAGCCGCCAATGGACCGTTGGTCAATGCCCTTTCGGTCATGTCGCCCTACGGGCCGGCGGAGAAACAGGCCTTGCTAGAAGCACAATCAATCAAAGCGCGTGCTGAAACGCTGATTGCCATAACGGAAATGACGCTTGCGCGCGGCAGCGAAGAGTTCAAGCAAACATTGCAGTAAGTGCCCTGCCATCCTATTGCATAAAGCATGGCAGAACCTGACGAACACGATATCGGCGATGATGAGAAGGCCGTGCTGGATGAACGCATGGTGGATCTTTTGGTTTGCCCGCTCACCAAGCAAGCCTTGACCTATGATGAAGCAGCGCATGAATTCATTTCTAAGGCCGCCAAGCTCGCCTATCCCGTTCGTGGTGGTGTTCCGATCCTGTTGCCTTCGGAAGCGCGCTCGCTTGAGACTGAGGGCGGGCCTACTTCGAAAAAGATATCGTGACTACGCAGATGGACGCGGCACACGAGCGCAAGGAGCAAAAGCGGGGCTCCCAGCGGCGCGATGCGTTGACGCTTTCGGCGGCAGAACTGTTCTGGCGGCACGGTTATGATGCAACCAGCATTGCCGATATTGCCGGTGCGGCCAAAATCCCGGTTGGTAATGTTTATTATTATTTTCGTTCAAAGGCAGATCTAGCTGAGGCGGTTGCCCGGCTGTTTGTCAGCCAGACTGAAGCGCTGATCAGCGACGTGGAGTCCCAATCCCAAGTGCCGCGCGATGTTTTACGTCTCACGATCCAGCGGTTGAAATCCAGCCAGGCAGAAAGAGTGCGTTACGGCTGCCCGATCGCTTCGGCCTGCCATGAGTTTTCTCGGGCGGCACCAGAGGCTGCCAAAGTTGCTGGTGAGAGTTTTACGCTGCTTGCGGGGCTGTTTGCCCGTCAACTGACAGCGATGGGCCAGCGACCATCGGTTGCGCTGACCCGGGCTCGCGCGCTGATCTGTGAGTGGCAGGGCGGC
Source organism: Pseudomonadota bacterium (assembly GCA_039208465.1). Taxonomy (GTDB): domain Bacteria; phylum Pseudomonadota; class Alphaproteobacteria; order Rhizobiales; family Rhizobiaceae; genus JBCBDX01. The sequence continues at coordinate 9,676 of JBCCRB010000009.1, read as the reverse complement.
ATCGCGGTCGCCCATGCGCTTGATGATTCCCAGATTCTGGCCGAAGCGTTTGCCAGGATGGAGCGCATGGCGCTGCAAGCATGATCGGTTAGAGCGGCTGGCCGCGCAAAAGGCGGGGCGCCTCGCCTACCAAGCCTGCGGCCTGCTTGATCAGGAAATCCTTTGCAGGTGGCATGCGGTCAACAAGGCCCAGCCCGATGTTGCGGATCGCGCGCAGCGGCATGATGTCGTTGGAGAAAAGGCGATTGAGGACATCGGTGGTGATCCCCATCTGTACCGTGTCGAAGCGGCGCCAACGCTCGTAGCGTTGCAATACGTCGAGCATGCCAATGTCCTGGCCCGTGCGATGCGCATCGACAATGACCTCAGCCAATGCGGCCACATCTTTAAAGCCGAGATTGAGACCCTGACCCGCGATCGGGTGGATCCCATGCGCGGCATCGCCTGCCAGCGCAAAGCGCGGTTGCACGAAGTCGCGCGCCAGTGTCAGACCCAGCGGGTAGGCGCGTGGCTGCCCCTCAACCTTGATTTGACCCAGATGGTGGCCAAACCGGCGTTCCAGCTCAACTTCGAAACTAAGCGGGTCGGTCGCTAGCAAGCGGTCCGCATTGGCCGCACTTTCCGTCCATACGATCGATGATTGGTTGCCTTTCAACGGTAGAATCGCGAAAGGGCCGGCGGGTAGAAAGTGTTCAATCGCCTGGCCGCCATGATCGCGCTCATGCGTTACCTTGGCGACGATGCCGGCTTGTTTATAGTCCCATGAGACGGTTTTGATGCCCGCCTTGGCGCGCAGTCGCGAGCGCACGCCGTCGGCGGCGATCAGCAGCTTTGCTTCCTCTACCGTTCCATCGGACAAGGACACGCGCACGCTTCCCTCTTGCGCGGTGAAATCTTCAATTGATGTTCCCTGCTGGATGGTGACAGGCAGTTTCTCTGCCTGTTTGCGCAAAGCGCGGATCAGCTCCACGTTGGGGATCATGTGCGCAAAGGGTTGGCCATCTTCCACATCACCGTCAAATGTCAAAAATATCGGCCGGACCGGATCTGCTGTCCGGCTATCTGTGATCACCATTTCGGTCATGGGTTGGGCGTGCGGAACCAAATCCTGCCAACAATCGATCTGATCGAGCATTCCTGATGCCGCTGCCGCTATGGCCGATGCACGCCCGTCTTTTTGCCAGACTTTTTCCGGCGCCGCATCAACGACCAGAATGTTCAGGTCAGGCGCGCCCTTGGCGATCGTGACTGCCGCTGCCAAGCCGACATAACCGGCGCCGGCAACAATGACATCTGGCGGCGCCATTTTCGCTTTCGCTGTTGACGTTTTCTTCTTCGCGGCAGGCATTGATTGCTCTTTATCGAAATTCTACTTGCATGACGTAACGCAACTTTGCGTAAAGTCAGGGTTGTAAGTTAGGCGTTTAGCGGGGCGCACGCCAGCGTTTTGAATATGGAAATTGTCGCATGGCTACGCCTGTTGAACATCTCATCGACTATCTGAGCCTGGAGCACGTTACCGAAAATCAGTTTGTCGGGAAAAGTCCGCAAACGGGCCGCCAGCGGGTTTTTGGTGGGCAGGTGATCGGCCAGGCCATGGTCGCGGCAGCGCGGACCGTTTCCAGTGATCGGCAGATACATTCGCTTCATTGCTACTTCATGCGAGGCGGCGATCCGACGGTTCAAATTGACTATCATGTCGAGCGTATGCGTGACGGCACCAGTTTTTCCACCCGTGAAGTAACCGCGCTTCAGCACGGCAGAGCGATCTACACGCTAACAGCGTCCTTTCAGCGTTCCGAACAGGGTTTGGACTATCAAAAGCCGATGCCGCCTGATGTGCCGATGCCGGAGACACTTTTGAGCGAAACGGCCTTCGTCGAAAAGTTTTCCGACCAGATGCCCGAAAATGTGCGGCAATATTATCGGCGTGAACGTCCGATTGAACTACGTCCGGTGTCGCTTGAACATTATTTTTCGAATGAACCGCTGCCAGCTTCGCAGCAAGTATGGGTGCGACCGACAGGACCCGTGACGGATGACTGGCTCATTCAATCGGCGGTGCTGGCTTATCTGTCGGACATGACCTTATTGGATACGGCCCTTTTTGCACATGGCCGGTCTATCTTTGACCCGAAGTTGCAAGTGGCCAGCCTTGATCACTCTATGTGGTTTCATAGACCTCACGCGCTCGACGATTGGCTTTTATATGACCAAGACAGTCCCAGCACATCGGGCAGTCGTGGTTTTACGCGTGGCTCTTTTTATTCCCGCGACGGCCATTTGGTGGCCTCGACGGCCCAAGAAGGGCTGATGCGGCTGAAATCCTGATTAATTAATGATCGTTAACGCCGAGCTGCACAATAATTGTGCAGTTGCTGCAAATGCGTGCAGATTTATTGCGCTGCAACACGCGTGTAGCCGTGAATCACGCTGCGTCAGGCCTGTTCGTTAAAGTTGGCACGCTTTGTGTATCTGACAGGGGCGAGAGGGTGTTTGATACCTTTCAATCCACGCTGCGGCCTTGTGCCGTGGTCAATCTTCAACGGGGAAATAGAGTTCATGAAAATCATCATGGCCATCATCAAGCCCTTCAAGCTGGATGAAGTGCGTGAGGCACTCACTGGTTTGGGCGTTCAGGGCCTGACCGTTACCGAGGTCAAGGGCTATGGACGTCAAAAGGGTCATACCGAAATTTATCGTGGTGCCGAATACGCCATAAGCTTCTTGCCGAAACTCAAAGTCGAATTGGTTGTCGACGATGACATGGTGGAGAAAGTTATCGAAGCCATTACCGGCGCTGCCAAAACCGGCCAGATCGGTGACGGCAAGATCTTCGTTCATTCCATCGACCAGGCTGTGCGGATCCGTACGGGCGAAACCGATTCCGAAGCGCTGTGAGCGCTGACATGATGGTTAGGAGTTTAACACACATGTCCAAGAAATTCTCATTGATGGCGATGGTCGGCGGCGTTGCCGCTCTTGCTGTCTCCCCTGCTCTGGCTCAGGACGCACCGGTCGTGCCGCCTGTAGAAACCCAGTATATCTTCAACACGCTGCTGTTCATGATCGGTGGCTTCCTGGTGATGTGGATGGCGGCAGGCTTTGCCATGCTCGAGGCTGGCTTGGTGCGCTCGAAAAACGTTTCCATGCAGTCGCTGAAAAACATCGCGCTCTACTCGATCGCCGGCATCATGTATTGGGCGATTGGTTACAACCTCATGTACACCGATGTGGGCGCCAGCGGCGGCTATATCGGTTCGTTTGTTCTTGGCTACGGTGCTGATCCCGTCGGCGGTGACGCCCTAGACACCGGCTATTCAACGGCATCTGACTGGTTCTTCCAGATGGTTTTCGTTGCAACTGCTGCGTCGATTGTTTCGGGTACATTGGCTGAGCGGATCAAATTGTGGCCGTTCCTGATCTTTGTGGTCGTTCTGACAGGCTTCATCTATCCGATTGCCGGTTCTTGGCAGTGGGGCGGCGGCTGGCTGTCCGAAATGGGCTTCTCCGACTTTGCCGGTTCCACACTGGTTCACTCTGTTGGTGGTTGGGCTGCTTTGGCTGGTGCGATCCTTTTGGGCGCACGGACAGGCAAATATGGCGCAGATGGTTCCGTTTCGCCGATGCCGGGTTCCAACATCCCGCTGGCAACGCTGGGCACATTTATCCTGTGGCTCGGTTGGTTCGGATTTAACGGTGCATCGCAGTTGGCAATGGGTACAATCGGTGATGTTTCCGACGTCTCGCGTATCTTCGTAAATACGAACATGGCGGCTGCCGGTGGCGTGGTTTCCACGATCATCCTGCTGCAGGTGCTTTACCGCAAGGTTGACGTAACGATGGTTCTGAACGGTGCGCTTGCCGGTCTGGTCTCGATTACGGCTGAGCCGCTTGCCCCGACCGTATGGGCTTCCATCCTCACCGGTGCCGTCGGTGGTGCGATCGTTGTCTTCACGGTTCCGCTTCTCGACAAGCTGAAAATCGACGATGTTGTTGGTGCGATCCCGGTTCACCTGTTTGCCGGTATCTGGGGCACACTCGCTGTTGCCTTCTACACCGGTAACTGGGCTGCGCAGATCACGGGTATTGTCGCCTACGGCGTCTTCACCGTCGTTCTGTCGCTGATTGTCTGGCTGATCCTGAAAGCTGTCCTTGGTATTCGCGCAAGCGAAGAGGAAGAAATGGCCGGTATGGACAAGTCCGAGATCGGTGTCGAAGCCTATCCGGAGTTCAGCTAATCTCTCCAGGTCGGGCACGTTGCCTTGTGCAGGTGCCCGGCTACTTAATCCCGTCGTGATGGTCTTCATCACACATAATTGGCCCGGTCTTTCGATCGGGCCTTTTTTGTGCGTACTGCTCGACCTGCATGGTTAATGCGCCCTTAACCATCAGTGCCTAGCTTTGGCCGTGATTAGTCCAATCGACGGGTTCGACGCATGAACATTGATACTGGCCATGTGGCCGACGGAGCTGGCGGTTTTTCGGCGCATGGCGATGGCCCGGTGCATGGCGGCATGCACGGCCTTTTGCGGCGTCAGGCGCAGTTTGTTGCCGGAATCGCGGTGCTGATAAGCGTGGGATTTTGTGTCCTGTCGCTGCTGTTCTGGAATGTGGCTGATCCAAGCCTTTCGCATGCAACAAGCACACCGGTTACCAATTTGATGGGGTATTGGGGTGCCGTTAGCGCTGATCTGTTGATGCAGTTTTTGGGCCTGTCAACTTTCTCGGTGCTGCTGATCGCCGGCTTTGGCGGTTATGGCCTCGTTCGTGGCTATCGTTGGTCTCATCTGCCGCGCCGTATGGGTATTGCCGTTTTGGCTGTACTGCTGGCTGCGATGCTGTTTGCAACGATCGCTGCGCCTTCGTCCTGGCCGCTTCCGTCCGGCCTCGGCGGTGTCACCGGTGATCTGTTGCTGCAGGTTCCAGGTCTTTTCCTTGGTGGTTACCCAAGCGGTGTTTCTGGTGCCTTGATTGGTATCGTCTTGTTGGCACCGACCGTCTATGCGCTTTTCCTTGGCTGTGGCTTTGGCTGGCGTGGCGAAGCTGAGGACGGCGGTGATGAAACGCATGGCGCGCTGGTCGGCGCCTTGATGCACGGGTTTTACGCTGTGCGGGCTTCCATTTGGCGGTCATTGCGGGGTCGGCATACGCCTTCTCAAGTAAGGAGGCCGCGCGGCAAGGGAGTCCCTGAAAATGTTGCCGGTATGCGGGTTGAGCCCGATCTGGACATTTTTATTGGTGATGAGGCGGATGCCTACCATGATCCCGCACACCATCCATCTGAACACTCCACAACAGCTGTCCATCAGGGCATGGTTCCAAGCATGGTCGAACCGCCTGTAGCGGGCGATGGCATGGCTGCCCATGGTGGTTCGTCGCGCGTCCTGAAACCAGCGGCGCCACCAAAGCCGAGCATGCGGGTGCATCGTGATGCGCAGCCAAATTTGATCGCGGACGGTGTTTTTGAATTGCCGTCGGTGCATCTGCTCAACGAACCCAAGAATGTTGTGCGCGACCAATCGCTGAGCGAGGACGCGTTGGAGCAAAATGCGCGTCTCCTGGAAGGCGTCCTCGATGATTTTGGCGTGAAGGGCGAAATCATGCAGGTGCAGCCGGGGCCGGTGGTGACCCTTTACGAGTTGGAGCCTGCACCCGGTATCAAATCATCGCGTGTGATCGGCCTGGCCGAAGATATTGCGCGCTCGATGAGCGCGATTGCGGCGCGTGTTGCGGTTGTTCCGGGTCGGAATGCGATCGGTATCGAATTGCCAAACCCGCGGCGCGAGACCGTTTATCTCCGCGAGTTGATTTCAAGTCAGGCATTTGAAAAAGCCAAAACCAAATTGGGGCTGACGCTTGGCAAGACCATCAACGGCGATGCGGTTATCGCTGATCTGGCCAAGATGCCGCATTTGCTGGTTGCCGGTACAACAGGTTCGGGTAAGTCGGTTGCCATCAACACGATGATCCTTTCGCTGCTTTACCGCATGACGCCGGAACAGTGCCGCTTGATCATGATCGACCCGAAAATGTTGGAATTGTCCGTTTATGACGGCATCCCGCACCTTTTGACGCCCGTTGTCACCGATCCGAAGAAGGCTGTTGTCGCGCTCAAATGGACGGTGCGCGAGATGGAGCAGCGATACAAGAACATGTCGAAACTCGGCGTGCGTAACATTGATGGGTTCAACGCGCGCGTGAACGAAGCGCGCGCCAAAGGTGAAGAAATAACCCGGACCGTGCAGACCGGCTTTGACCGTGAAACCGGTGAGGCCGTGTACGAAACAGAGGCGTTGGAACTGGAACCGATGCCATATATTGTCGTCATCATCGATGAGATGGCTGACCTTATGATGGTCGCTGGCAAGGAAATTGAAGGAACGGTTCAGCGCCTGGCGCAGATGGCACGGGCTGCCGGCATCCACGTAATCATGGCGACACAGCGCCCTTCTGTTGATGTGATTACCGGCACGATCAAGGCCAACTTCCCAACCCGGATTTCATTCCAGGTAACATCAAAAATCGACAGCCGGACGATCCTTGGCGAACAGGGGGCCGAGCAGTTGTTGGGCATGGGCGACATGCTCTACATGGCCGGAGGCGGTCGCATTCAGCGGGTGCACGGCCCGTTTGTTTCCGATGGCGAGGTTGAAGACATTGTGCGCCATCTGAAGAGCCAGGGCGTGCCGCAATATCTGGATGCTGTCACCGATGAGGTTGAAGAAGAAGGTGTCGACGGCGCAGGTGGCGGCGGTGGAGAGGGCGGTATGGGTGACAGCGAAGATCCGTACGACCAGGCGGTCAGCGTTGTCCTGCGTGATCGGAAAGTATCGACGTCCTACATTCAACGCAGGCTTGGTATCGGGTATAACCGTGCGGCGTCCATAATTGAGCGCATGGAGGATGAAGGTCTTATCGGGCCGGCCAACCATGCCGGTAAGCGGGAAATCTTGGTTCCCTCCGAAGAAGAGCAGATTGCGGGCATGGGTTAAAACGCATCACGTTTTCGCAATTTGACGGTGTTTGCCCAAGAGTGGTCAAAGTCTGCACATACCCGACCGAAAACTGGAAATTATTGGTGACGTCATGTCCATAAAACGATCATTTGAGTATAGCCGCCGGGGCCTGCTTTTCGCCGGCATGACCCTAGTCGCCGGGTCCGCGCTTGGCGGGTCGGTTTCCCCGTCCATAGCTGCGTCAGGTGCGCCGCAGGAGATTGCGGATCATTTCAGCAGCGTGCGCACAATGATGGGTGAATTTGTCCAGTTCGGTCCGACCGGCCAGCAAACCGGCGGCCGGTTCTTCATTGAGCGGCCCGGTAAGGTGCTTTTCCTCTATGAGGAACCTTCGGCAATCCGCGTTGTCGCTGATGGCCGCAGCGTTGTCGTCAACAACACTAAGCTGAAAACCTGGGACATCTATCCGCTTAACCAGACACCGCTCCAGCTCGTGCTTGATGACAGGATCGATTTGTCCGGCAGCCGCGTCCAGAGTGTCGAAGAGGCGGACGATTTGACCACCATTGTCATGCAGGACAAGAAGCTGTTTGGCGATAGTCAGATCACGATGATGTTTGACCCAACAACTTATGATTTGCGTCAATGGACGATCCGTGATGCGAAGGGCAAAGACACGACGGTCATGATCTTCAACGTCCGTGAGGGCATTACGTTTGGCGAAGATACGTTCGAAATCGACTACCGGCGGATCCGCCGCGAGCGCGAACGCCAGCAACGATAGTTGCATCGCGCAACTTCTGTGAACCGGCGGGCTGTGCCGACTGCCCGCCCTTGCTTTTTGGTGTTTTGGTTGTTTCACCTGCACGCAAGGAGCTTCACGTCATGACGGCCCAATTTTCGATTGCCACCTGGAACATCAATTCGGTTCGGCTGCGCCGCGGTCTTGTTGAAAAATTCCTGATTGAACACGCACCCGATGTCCTTTGTTTGCAGGAAATCAAATGTCAGAACGCTGAGTTTCCATCGGCTACGTTTACCAAGCTCGGCTACCATCATTTCGCGCTGAACGGCCAAAAGGCGTATCATGGCGTGGCAACGATTTCGCGACTTCCGCTGGTTGACTTGGAGCGTCGGGATTTCTGCGGCATGGGCGATGCGCGCCACATCAAGTCGGCCGTTGAAATTGCCGGCAAGCGGATCGGCATCCATAATTTCTATGTGCCGGCCGGTGGCGATGAGCCCGATCCGGCAGTTAATCCGAAATTTGACCACAAATTGCGTTTTGTGGACGAGATGGAGGCAATCAAAGCCGACAGTAAGGATAGTGATTCGGCACTGCTTGTGGGTGATTTGAATATAGCCCCGCTGCCCGAAGATGTATGGTCGCATAAGCAATTGTTGAAAGTTGTCAGTCACACGCCGGTCGAAACGGAAGGGCTAGAGCGGATCAGGCAATCGGCCGGTTGGGCCGATCTCGTGCGTGATTATTTCGGCCCGGACGACCAGCTATTCTCCTGGTGGAGTTACCGGGCTCGCGATTGGCTTGCCTCCAACCGTGGCCGCCGTCTTGATCACATTTGGGGCTCGCCGGATCTGAACACCTATCTCAAGTCGGTGGAAATCGTCAGTTCGGCGCGCGGTTGGGAAAAGCCGTCGGACCATGTTCCGGTGATTGCAAGGTTTTCGATTTAGAGGTCGGTGATGTTTTTGAAGCGTTCTTCTAAGCGACTGATATCATTGAGAAAAGACTTCAAATCGCGCTTCAGATCTGCGTGAATTGCCGCGGCTGTATCCGGGTATTCGCGCAAAATCCGCCGAAAAAGTGCCCGATTGACCTGGAGAATAGAGACGTGGGTATTGGCGATTGCGGTCACGGCACGCCTTGATTCCGTAATCAAAGCCATTTGCCCAAGCAGCGCCGGCGGTGACAGCATCTTCAGGGTCTTGTCGCCGCGCGAGGTCGTTATGCGTGTCTCAACCGTACCGGAAGCAATAACGCAGCCATGATCAGCCTGATCGCCTTGGCGAAAGATTACGGCACCTTTGGGAAACTCGACTGTTTCAGCGCCAAACGCCAGCAGCCGCAATTGTTCTCTGCTCAATCGGGAGAAGAGTGCAGCATTCGCTATAACACTGATATCATCATCAAGTGACACGTTCGAACCAAGTCGTCGCTGTATATTTTACCGGCAGCGACACCTAGCTGCTTTTCCATATTATGCAACGTTGGCGCAATCTAATCTTTACGGAACGAGTTTGTACCCACCACTTTCCGTCACCAGGATGGATGCATTCGACGGATCTTTCTCGATTTTTTGCCGCAAACGGTAGACATGGGTTTCCAACGTATGGGTCGTGACGCCCGAATTATAGCCCCAGACTTCCTCTAGCAGCGTGTCGCGTGAGACCACCCTTGCGCCGGCGCGGTAAAGGAACTTGATGATGTTGGCTTCCTTTTCGGTCAACCGCACCTTCGTGCCATCACCCTCCCGTCGCCGGTCATGATGTAGACGGTGTTGTCGGTTGAGCTGGCCACCGCTAAATCGAAGATCCCGTCGAGGTCCAGGTCGACGGACACGGCGTCCAGCGGAGCCATTCCGACCGAGGTCGGAAGCTGCGCCCCGAAGTTGCCGATTCCCGTGCCGAGCAGCGCGGTGATGTTGTTGCCAGCGGAGTTGATCGTCGCGACGTCGACGTCGTCGTCGGCGTCGTTG
>JBCCRB010000008.1:0-21150 GCA_039208465.1 Pseudomonadota bacterium | reverse complement strand
TGCTCTCGTGGCTGGCGTAATAGTGGCGTTTTGTATAGTCGATGTCGAACGTCTCGGCGATGCCCGGCATCTGGTAAAGCTCGCGCGTGTATCCCCAAAGATTGGGGTAATCCGAGATGCGCCGGATGTTGCATTTGAAGTGGCCAACGTAGACCGGATCAAAACGCACCAGCGTTGTGAACAAGCGCCAATCGGCTTCTGTCAGGCTATCGCCCATTAGATAGCGCTGGTCAGAAAGCCGTTCTTCCAGCCAATCAAGACTGTCGAAAAGGGCGGTAACGGCCTCTTCATAGGCCTCAGTCGACGTGGCAAAGCCAGATTTGTACACGCCATTATTGACGGTGTGGTAGATCCGTTCGTTCACCGCATCGATTTCGGCGCGCAGATGCTCGGGATAGAATTCCTGCGTGTCGCCCGTCAGGCCGTTGAAGGCCGAGTTGAACATGCGGATGATCTCTGAAGATTCATTGGAGACGGCCGTATTGGTTTTCTTGTCCCACAGCACAGGCACGGTCACCCGCCCGGTATAGTCAGAAATGGCGCGGGTATAGACCTCATGCATGAATTCAGACCCGAACAGCTTGTCGCCGGTTGCAGGGCCTTCGGTCTTAAACGTCCAGCCATTCTCGCCCATGAAGTGGTGCACGATCGAAATATCGATGTGTGGCTCAAGGCCCTTCAGCTTGCGGAAAATGAGCGTGCGGTGCGCCCAAGGGCAAGCCAGTGACACATAAAGATGATACCGGCCGCTTTCCGCCTTATAGCCGCCAACACCTGAGGGGCCGGGCTCGCCATCGGCAGTGACCCAATTGCGGATCGCTGAGTCCTTGCGCACAAATTTCCCGCCGGTCGACTTGGTGTCGTACCATTTGTCCTGCCATTTGCCTTCTACGAGCAATCCCATTTGTGCGTCTCCATTATTTATAGGAGCATTATAGAGCGCCGCTTCGTTTCATACGAGTGCACAATGATTGACGCTCTGTTCATCGGATGGGCTCGTAGCATTCCCGTCTTGCGGTGGCGCATGGTTACTGATACGCAGCGGCATGGCTCTCAACATGACGACATTGCGACGACGGACGTTATAAGCTTTCCCGCCCGGGGAAAGGTCGTCCCTTCCTTGTCCACTCTTTGAGCTCATCATGACATTAAAAGCTTCCATCGTGCTCGAAATGTCGGCGCACGCCGCCTCTATCGACCAATTGCAGCAATCGGAGTTCGGCCCCGGCGCCTTTACACGCGCTGCGTTTCGCCTTCGTGAGCAGGGACCGCACGATCTGGCGCTTTCCTTCGTCGCTGTGGTTGATGGCGCTTTGATTGGCAGTGTGCGATTGACCCCCGTCGCGACGGGATCCGGCCATCAGGGCTATTTGCTTGGCCCGTTGGTCGTTTCCGGTGCGTGGCGCAATGCAGGTTATGGCAGGGCGCTGGTTGACGTAGGCGTGCAGGCTGCTGAAGCCAAAGGGCAGGGCGCTTACGTCATATTGGTGGGGGACGCGCCCTATTACGGGCCGCTTGGCTTTGGCGTGGTGACGCCCGGGGCCGTTCAGCTTCCAGGGCCTGTCGACCCGAGGCGTTTGCTTGTCCGTGCGCTTGGCGGGTTTGATCCGGGCATGCTTGCCGGCCCCATGCGTTATGATCGGCGCTGAGCAGTCAGCGCCCTTCGCGGTACCACATGGAGGAAAGCGCGAACATCAGCAGCGCAAGGCCTAGAAATCCTGAGAAAAGCGATGTCTGGCTGACACCTTCCAAACGCGATTCATCTGAGGTTTTCAGACCAATCCAGCCGCGGCCATCTGCCTCCGAAGTCGAGCGAACTGGCAGGATGTTGGGCACGCGGAACTGACCGGTCGTGCTGACCAAGCGGCGAACTGTGCCGCCAATCTCGTCGGAGACGGGTTCCAATCGTTCGACGGTGGAGATCATGTCGGCAAACTCCGGTGCATCGGTGCGTCCCAGGTGTGCCAGCGTTGTCAGATCACCATTTGTCAGTTCAACAAGGCCGATTTCGTCGGTCTCAATGCGCGCTTCCCACAGGCCGGGGCCGACCTGCACCATTTGAACCTCGAGCGTTTCGCCTGATGGTAGAAGCACCCTCAGTGGTTCTACCGTGTCAGCCATGGTTTGGCGCCGTACGGTCAATTCACCGCTGCCGCTTTCTGCGGTCAGCGCTTCTTCTTCAAGGTCCGGTTCTTTCATCAGCCAATGGGCAAGGCGCCGGTAAAGGCCGACATGCGGGCCGCCGCCCTCAAAGCCTCGAGCCCAGAGCCACCCATGGTCGGACAGCATCAGACCAACCCGGCCATCGCCAAACTCATCGAGGATTAGCAGTGGGTTTTCATCAACTGACCGCATGACCGTGGTGCCGGCATTGCCGACCACGCTGACGGTGCGGAACCAGCGGCCCCACTGGGGCGGCTCCTGGCGGCTGCCTTCCAGGCCACGGGTGACAGGGTGCCGTTCGCCGGCATCGGTCAGGCGCGGATAGAAGCCCGCCTCGATCACCTGACCGGTTGGCTGCGCCGGCAAGGCCGTCACCAACGGTGTCAGGGCGACCGAGGTTTGCGTGGCAAATTCCGGCCCTGAGGCAACAAGCAACGCCCCGCCATTACGGACATATTGGGCGATATAGTCATAGTAGAGCGTCGGCAGGACGTTGCGGTTTTGGTAGCGGTCGAAAATGATCAGGTCGAAATCGTCGATCTTTTCGACGAACAGTTCGCGCGTCGGGAAGGCGATCAGGGACAATTCATTGATCGGCGTGCCGTCCTGCTTTTCCGGTGGGCGCAGAATTGTGAAGTGAACCAGATCCACCGATGCATCAGACTTCAGCAGATTGCGCCATGTGCGTTCGCCAGAATGGGGCTCGCCGGAGACAAGCAGCACACGCAGATTTTCGCGAATGCCCTCAACGCGCATGAAAGCGCGGTTGTTGGTTTCGGTGATTTCGCCATCGACGGGCGCGACGGAAAACTCGACAATGTTGGGCCCGGCGCGATCGAGTGTGATGGTGACCGGAAACTGGGCATCGGGCGTGACCTGCTCAATGGCGACGAGCGTTCCGTTGACGCTGACTTCCACCTCAATGGGACCATTGGTGGCGTCTTGCGGCATCTGGCCAAAATCGCGGACCTGATAGGTCATCTCAAAAGGTGTACCGACAATGGCAAAACGCGGGGCCTGGGTGAGGCGAACCTGGCGGTCAAATTCATCGGGTTGGCCGGTGATCAGCGCATGCAGCGGTGCTTCCAAACCGAGTGCCTGCGGGTCGGCAGGGACATCATGGACCTCGCCGTCGGTGATGAAGATAGCGCCGCCAACCTGAGAAGGCGGGACATCGCGCAGAGCGCCCTGAAGCGCCGAAAAAAGCTCGGTGCTGGGCGCCGTCGACGAGGAATTGCCGGCCTCGACAACACGTACATCAAATTGCGGGAAGCGCTCCAGATTTTCCTGCAAGGCTTCCAAGGCCCGGTCGGTCTGCGGCATGCGCTCCTGCAGCCGTTGGCTTTGCGATCGGTCAACGACCAGCGCCACCGTTGTCGGCAGGGACGAGCGTTCCTCATTGACGAAGATCGGGTTGGCGATTGCCGCGACGAGGGCGAGCGCTGCCAGCGAACGCAGAACTGATCCGCGCAGGCGCAACACGAGGATCAGCGCGCTGAGCGCAAGCGCAATGGCGAGCGCAATCCAGACGCCGAGCCAGGGTATGATCGGGTCAAAGGCAATGGAGAAGACGTTGGATGTCATCGCGCGCTCCTATTGCCCAAGCCGCTCGAGTAGGGCCGGGACATGCACCTGGTCGGCCTTGTAGTTGCCGGTGAGCATATACATCATGATGTTGACGCCGGTGCGGAACGCGTAAATGCGCTGCAACGGGTCGCCGGAGGCCATGGAATAAAGCGGGCGGCCTTCGGCATCGAGGGCCCAGGCGGACGCAAAATCATTGCCGGTGATCATGATCGGCGTCACGCCGTCGCCTGTACGAACTGGGCGGTCAGCGACCTCCTGCTCGTCGAGCGGCGTTGCCTCGACCCACAGGGGCGAGCCGGAATAACGGCCTGGGAACGACTCCAAGATGTAGAAGGCTTTGGTCAGTACGTGATCTTCCGGCACCGGCTCAAGCGGAGGCACGTTCAAATCCGCCAGAATCTCTCGCAGGCGCGCGGTCTCCGCCGTGGTGCCCGATGATAGCGAGCTTGTCAGGTCATCGCGTGTGTCGAACAGGATTGTGCCGCCAGCCTGCATATAGGAATCAAGCCGGGCAATGGCGGTCTCGCTGGGCATATCCACGCTAACGCTGATCGGGAAATAGATGAGCGGATAAAAGGCCAGTTCGTCGCGTTCAATGTCGACGCCAACCGGTTCGCCCGGCTCAAAGGCGGTGCGCGAGGCCAGAAAACGGGATAGGCCGGAAATGCCGGCCTCGGATGTCTCATCGACGATCGTGTCGCCTGTGATCACGAAGGCAAGGCTGGTCTGATCAATGGCTTGAATGAATTGTTCGTCGCCCGGACGGGAATCGTTGTCCGGCGGGTTATCCTGCGCGCGTCCTTCAGGTGCCATGGCGGCGGTGACAATGATCGCCATGGCTGCCGCGGCACCCGCTGTGCGCAAGCCACTACGCAGCTGTTGCAGATAACCATTGATCCACAGGACAGCCAGCGTGTCGATCAGGAGGAGAGCAAAAGCCGCTAGGAACACCCAGCCCGCCAGGCTCGATTGCCGTTGATCCAAAAGCGGCAGGGATTGGAAGTTTGGCGCGGCTGCCGGCAGCGCGAATGGCGCCAAAATATCGCCGGGCTCGAACAGATTTTTGGCAATGAAGCTTTCCGGTGTGCCGTAAGTGCCGGCCGGATTTTCAAAGGAAGCGTAGGCGTCGGCGCTCGCAAGCGCCAAGGGCCGAACATTGTCTGCCGGTGTTGTCAGATCGCCGCTTGCTGTCAGCATGCGCAGCGGGGGCAATGAGGCTTCCTGGTCCGGCGTTGCTGGGTCAATGTTGGTGCCTTGGGCCGTGTTGGCGGCCAGATCGGTAACGCGCTTGAGGATTTCAACAAATGACCCGGTGATCGGCAGGTTTGACCAACGTGCTTCTGCGGTCACATGGAAAAGGACAATGGTGCCACGCCCACGTGGTGCCGCGGTGACGAGGGGTGTTCCGTCTTCCAACGATGCCCAGGTGCGCTCTTCCAGTTCGATCGATGGCTCGGCAAGGATCTGACGCGTTACCGTGACTTCACGCGGCGGGTTCAAATCGGCGAACGGCCCATTAGGCGCGTAAGGGCCAACCCGTTGCGGTTCAGTCCAGGACAAGGCGCCGCCGAGTTCGCGTTCGCCGGCGCGCAATTCAACCGGCAGATACGGGTCCTGGCTCGTGCTCGCGGCAAGGCGCGGTCCGGCAAACCGGATTAGCGTGCCGCCGGCGTCCAGCCACTGGTCCAGATCGTCGCGGACCACGTTCGGCAAGACACCAATATCGGCTAGCACGATCACCGCGGGGCCCTGATTGACGATTTCAGGGATGTCAGTCGTCAGATCGCCGGTCCGTGCCTCGATCAAATCGGCGAACGGAGACAGCGCGCGCTCAATATAGAAAAGCGGTGAAAGAAGCGGTTGTTCCTCGGCGCCGGCAATGCCGCTCAAAAGCGCGACCCGGCGACGCCGGTTGCTATCGTCGAGCAGGTACACACCGCCGGCATCTTGCGCGCCCTCAATGCGAATGGTCGCAATATCGTTGCGCAACTCAAAGGGGATATCGAAGAGTGCTGTGTCTTCGGCGGCGTCGCCACCGGCAATGATCTGCGCTTCGCCGATTTGTCGTCCCTGCAAATCGCTGGCGATCAGCGTCAGCGGTCGTTCGGCGCCCAGATGGAAAAAGGAAGCGGCAAGCCCATCGGTCCTGTTTTCAACGCCGGTGAGGATCGTTTGATCACCATTGTCGGCGGCAAAACGGGTGATGGCCGTTATTCTCGGGTCGATCTCGATGTCGGCATCGGTCAGTTCAGCGAAGCTTGGGCCGATGAGCACCAAGGTCGCCTGATCGTTTTCTTCACCCAATGTTGCTGTCAAACGCCGGATCGCGCCGGCGCGATCGGCGCGTGCGGCAATTGGTGCAAGCGAACGAAGCCGCTCAAAGGCGGTGGTGGCATCTTGGCGCACAATCGTTGTTGTCGCGGCGGCGATTGTTGCCGTCAGCGCTACCGGCTGGCCGGCATTGGCCGCCTGTTCCAGCACCGCTTCGGCGGTGCGCACACGTGCTTCCCAATCAGCGCCGCTGGTCCAATCATTGTCGATGGCGATCAGCAATGGCCCTGATCCGGTCGCAATGGCGACCTGCGGGTTGAGCAGCGGGCGGGCCAGCGCGATGATGACCAAGGCCGCCATGGCAATCCGCAAAAGCGTCAGCCACCAAGGGCTTTTTGCCGGCGTCTCTTCCTTTTTCTGCAATTTGAGCAGGAGTTGCAGCGGCGGAAACACTTCGGTGACCGGGCGCGGTGGGGTGAGCCGCAACAGCCAGTAGATCGCCGGCAAAGCCAGCAAGGCAAACAAGACCGCAGGTATGGCGAAGCCAATCATGCGATCCCTTTCCGGCCAGCTGCCAAGGGGCTGCCTGACAGGAAGCCGTGCAGATGTACTAGCGTTTCGGAAGCTAGTTTGTCGGTGCGGCTGACCGTGTAGCTGCCACCGACAGCCTGCGTGGCGCGGCGAAGGCTTTCGCGGCGGGCAAAATACAGGTTGCGGTAGTCATTGTGCCAATCCTGCGCCCGCCCGACGGTGATGCGCGCGCCATTGGAGGGATCGCGAAACTCCAAGCGTCCTTGATAAGGGAAATCCTCTTCAGCCGGATCGCAGATCTCGACCATGTGCAAACGGGCGCCGCGCTGCGCAACGGCATCGATGATTGCGTGATAATTCTGATCGGGATGCAGGAAATCGCTGATCAGGATGACGTCTGAGTGCCGTTTGACGCCGTCGAGGTTAGGGACGGGCGTCAACATGTTTTCCGGCGCGTTGGCGATCGCGGCAGCCAGCCGCTCGGCGTTGTTGCGTGCCGCGGTTGGTTTGAGGAGATTGGGAAATCCAATGCGCTCGCCGTTTTTACCCAGCATTTCTGCCAAAGCGAGGCTGATGACAAGCCCGCGATACTCTTTCGAGGTGCGTGAGCCTGCCGATTGATAGAGCATGGACGGGCCGAGATCGCACCAAATCCAGATCGTGTGGGCGGCTTCCCACTCCATGTCGCGCACATAGGTCTGGTCATCACGTGCCGAGCGTCGCCAGTCGATGCGTGCCAGATGTTCGCCTTCGCGATAGGGGCGGTATTGCCAGAAGGTTTCGCCGACGCCCCGTTTTTTGCGGCCATGCCATCCCGCGATCACCGTGTTGACGAGTTTACGCGCTTCAACCAGCAATTCGGGCACAAGCGATGCCCGATGGCGTGCGCGATGCAGCGCCTCGGTGCGTTTAATCGGTTGGACGGCTTCGCCGATTGGGGCCATATGAATTTATCCGATTACCTTGCGCAGTTCGGCGATAACTTCACCGATTGCCACGCCTTCAGCGCGCGCCGCAAACGTGAGCGCCATGCGGTGCTGCAGGACCGGCAACGCGAGATCGTGCACATCATCCACTGACGGTGCAAAACGCCCATCATAGAGCGCGCGGGCGCGGGCACACAGCATCAGCGCCTGGCTGGCGCGTGGTCCTGGGCCCCAAGCAACATTCTTATCTGTCGTTTCAACACCATTGCCGGGACGTGCGGCGCGTACCAATTCCAAAATGGCCGTGACCACGCTTTCCGGCACTGGCATCTGGCGCACCAGGGCTTGCATTTCCTGCAGGCGTTCAGCTGTAATCACAGAACCGGCTTCGGCATCGGAAACGCCCGTTGTCTCCAGCAGGATGCGACGCTCGGCGTCCATGGTCGGGTAGCTGATATCGATCTGCATCAGGAAGCGGTCAAGCTGGGCTTCGGGCAACGGGTAGGTGCCTTCTTGCTCCAGCGGGTTTTGCGTCGCCAATACGTGGAAAGGCGCGGGCAAATCATGGCGCTTGCCAGCCACCGTCACATGATATTCCTGCATGGCTTGGAGCAGAGCGGATTGGGTACGCGGGCTGGCCCGGTTAATCTCGTCGGCCATCAGCAATTGGGCAAAAATTGGCCCTTCGATGAAGCGGAAATGCTTGCCGCTGTCGCCATCTTCAAGAACTTCGGAACCCAAAATGTCGGCTGGCATCAAGTCTGGGGTAAATTGGACCCGACCGCTGTTGAGGCCGAGAACCGTGCCGAGTGTGTCGACCAATTTTGTCTTTGCAAGACCCGGAACACCCACCAAAAGGGCGTGGCCACCTGAGAGAATTGATACGATCGAGCGCTCAACAACTGTTTCCTGGCCGAAAATGACCTTCGCGATCTCGGTCTTCAGTTTGGCGATATCTTCCAGGACACTTTCGGCCTTGGCGATGATGTCCTCTTCTGAGACTTGTTTAACGGTCGCGTGAATGCTCATCGGCGGGCCTTTCCCGGTTAGTACGCAGTGCCTAGAAGGTAAACTTTCCCAAAGGGCTGACAAGTGGCGTCAGCGTGACTATTTCGTGACGGGGCGGGTGTGAAAAAGCCGCAACAGGCAAATTTGATGATGAAAAGCGCGACAGCACTGAACAAACTGGTTGATCAGCTTTCCGGGCAACGCAATTCTGGAAAGTCTGCGGGAGCGCCTGTCGATGATTGGAACCCCCCATTTTGCGGCGATCTTGACATGGAAATCCGCCGCGACGGCACCTGGATGTATCTGGGCACGCCAATTGGTCGGCCTGCGCTGGTCAAATTGTTTTCCTCGGTCCTACGCAAGGATGAGGACGGAAAGACCTACCTTGTAACACCAGTGGAAAAAGTCGGTATTCGCGTTGAGGATGCGCCATTTGTGATCGTGCGGCTTGATCGGCTGGAGATCGAAGGCGTGTCGCTTTTGAAATTGCTGACCAATGTTGGCGAAGAAATCCTTGTCGGCCCGGATCATCCGCTTCGATTTGAGGTGGAGGCCGAGACCATGGGCGTCAAACCCTATGTGCATGTGCGCGGGCGCCTTGATGCGCTTTTCTCGCGCGCCTGCATGCATGAGCTGATCAATTTGGGCGAGCA
This sequence comes from Pseudomonadota bacterium, assembly GCA_039208465.1. Classification (GTDB taxonomy): domain Bacteria; phylum Pseudomonadota; class Alphaproteobacteria; order Rhizobiales; family Rhizobiaceae; genus JBCBDX01. Next base: position 12,011 of record JBCCRB010000008.1, on the reverse strand, counting down.
TGTTGACGTGGACGGCGTCTCTGTTTTTGCGGTTCAGTCGGCCGGCCAATCCTATCCGATTATGGATAGCGCAGCGTTGGCGGAAGCAGTCGCGCAATGAACATACCGCCATTTGATGATCCGGCCATGACGGATTTTGTCCAGCGCGGTAGCAGTTTTGCCGCCGAAACCAGCGCGGTGAGTGGCGATTTCGCCATCAACCCCGATGTGGCCGACATTTTGAAAGCCAATGCGAAGAAAGACGCGGCGGTCCTGATCGGCGTGCAGGAGCGGGACGGCAAACCGCATGTGCTTTTGACACAGCGCACCAAGGCGTTACGCACCCATTCGGGGCAAATTGCGTTTCCCGGTGGCCGGATCGATCCGGAAGATGCTTCGGCGGAAGATGCGGCGCGGCGCGAATGTGAAGAAGAGACCGGGATCGACCGGTCCATGCTCAACATTATCGGGCGCTTGCCGGCCTATTATAGCGGGTCTGGCTATCGGATCGCGCCGATCCTGGGCCTGGTGCCAAAGCAGGTGCGGCTGGCACCGAACCCTGATGAGGTCGATGAGATCTTCTTTGTCCCGCTTTCCTTTCTCGCCGATCCGGCAAACCACCGGATCGAAAGCCGTGAATGGTATGGCAAGCAACGCCATTATTATGTGATGCCTTATGAGGGCCGGTATATTTGGGGCGTAACGGCCGGTATCATTCGGCTGATGTATGAAAGTCTTTATGCCTCATGACCGCTCCAATTTCCGCGCCATGGTTGAATGATCCGGCGCTGATCGCCGTTTTTGACGCGTTGGAGCAGGCTGGTGGCCAGGTACGGGTCAATGGCGGCGCAGTGCGCAACACGCTGTTGGGCGAACCGGTGTCTGACATTGATCTGTCGACCGATTTGCATCCGCCTGATGTGATGGCGGCGCTTGAAGCGGCCGGGCTGAAAGGGGTGCCCACGGGCATCGATCATGGCACGGTCACCGCCGTCAGCAGCGGCATAGGGTTTGAAATAACCACCTTGCGAGAAGATGTGGAAACTGATGGTCGCCGTGCGGTTGTTCGCTACGCGCAGGATTGGACCAGCGATGCTTTACGGCGCGATCTGACGATGAATGCGCTCTATCTTGACCGTGACGGCACGGTTTTTGATCCACTGAACGGCATTGAAGATGTGCGGGCAAAACGCGTTCGATTTGTCGGCGAAGCAGAAGCGCGCATTCGCGAAGACTATCTGCGCATCCTCCGCTTTTTCCGTTTCTTTGCCTGGTACGGGCACGGTCGGCCGGACAGTGAAGGTCTGAAAGCCAGCACGCGTTGTAAGGATGGTTTGGATGATTTGTCGGCTGAGCGGGTCTGGGCCGAACTGTCGAAGCTGCTGGCAGCGCCTGATCCTTCGCGCGCCCTCTTGTGGATGCGTACGACCGGAATCCTGACGAAAATCCTGCCTGAAAGCGAAAAGTGGGGGATCGACGCGATCCATTCGCTTGTTGCCAGTGAAACGGCGTTTGATTGGGCGCCCGACCCGCTTTTAAGGCTTGAAGCGATCATTCCACCGCGTGCGACGCATGTCAGCGCGCTGACGGCGCGACTGAAAACAGCCAAGATTGTGCGTGATCGGCTGACGGCATGGGCTGATGTTGGCGGTGCCGCACATTTGGGTTCGCCGGCAAAAATCCGTGCTGCGCTCTATCGGCACGGCAAACATCCGGCGTCCGTTATCGATCACTTGAAACTGGCGGCGTCCAAGGCTGATGAAGCGCAAGAGGATTGGATTGCTTTGGTGACCATGGCGGAAGCATTTGTGCCGCCGGTCCTACCGATTTCGGGCAAGGATCTGATCGCCTTGGGCATTGCGCCAGGCGAAGCCTTGGGAAAAGTCCTTAAACGGGCGGAAGAGGCCTGGATTGCATCGGATTTTACGCTGGATCGTGACGCGCTTCTCGCGCAGGTGCGGGACGCCTGATCAGCCTGCCTCACTTGGCAATGCGCTGACCTTGTCGCCAAGCGCGCATTTGCCTTCTTCGAGGACCTGCGCCGTCATACCGCCATGGCCGCGCATCGCGTTGTAGCCGCCTTCGCCGAGATATTCTTCCATGCGTGAACAGGGCGCACAGGGGCCGGTCACCCGTAATGTGGCGGTACCGACTAAAATGACGTGGTCACGCAAGGCGAGCAAATTGATCCCGCTGACGACAATATTGCGCCGGAGGAGGGCAGGGTTGAGCTTTTCTTGCGCTGCCATGGCGGCAATGGCCGGCAGATGCTCAGCCTGGATCAGGGTCACGGCGCGTTTTCCGGGGTTCTTGCGATGATCGCCGTCCAGGCCATGAAAGTTGATATTGACCGCGTCGAGTGGGATCAATGGCTGGCGTCTGGCCGGCCGTACACCGATCCACTCAATCTTTCCGCTGCGGGGGAACCGCGCCAACAAGTCTGCCATGGTTGGCGCGAGGTCCTGGTGCATGTGCCTTCAGGGCCACTTTACGGCCGGTGGCATGGACGACAGGATGCTTTCCACATTGCCGCCGGTGCGCAGGCCGAAAATCGTGCCGCGATCGTAGAGCAGGTTGAATTCGACATAGCGGCCGCGCCGCACGAGTTGTTCCTCGCGCATCGCGTCGGTCCAGTTTTCGTTGAAATTGCTGCGCACCAGATGCGGATAGACAATGGCAAAGGTCTTGCCGACATCGCGTGTCAGGGCAAAGTCAGCCTCCCAGCCGCCGGCTTCATCGGGCGAATGCTGCCAGTCGTAGAAGATGCCACCAATGCCGCGCGGTTCATTGCGGTGATGCAGGTGGAAATAATCGTCACACCATGTCTTGAAGCGTGGATAATCTGCGACCGCATGACGGCTACAGGCCAGTTGGAAAGATTTGTGGAAAGTGATGCTGTCGGGGTCTTCTTGCGTCCGGCGGGCATTGAGCACGGGCGTCAGATCAGCGCCGCCACCAAACCACCAGGATGTCGTCACCACCATGCGGGTGTTCATATGGACCGCTGGGACGTTAGGATTTTGCGGGTGTGCAATCAGCGAAATCCCTGAAGCCCAAAAGCGCGGGTCCTGCGCTGCGCCCGGAATTTGATCGCGGAACTCCTCGGAAAACTCGCCATAGACGGTCGAGGTGTGAACGCCGACCTTCTCAAACACACGCCCATGCATCATGGACATGACACCGCCGCCGCCCTGGCCGCCGTCGCGTTCCCACGGCGTTTGCTCGAACCGGCCCGGCGCATATTCGGAGAACGGTCCGGTGACATCGTCCTCGAGTTTTTCGAACTCCGTGCAAATCCTGTCGCGCAGCGATTGAAACCATTCTTCCGCTGCCGCCTTTTTTGCCTCGATGTCGATGGGCAGCCCAACGGGCACTTCCGGTCGTTCCACGTCCTATCCCCAAATTATGAACCCTATTGGTGCCTAACGATGATCGAGTGATTTGCCAAGCTTCACACCAGCGAGGACTTGTCATTTGTTTGTCACTGGCTATCGTCAGTCATAGTTTGACGGATGGAGCAACTGAGTCCATGGCGCCTCCCAGACTGCCGCGTGATCGCGTTGAAAAGCACCTTAAATCGAGCCGTCGCGTAACGGCATCGCCCGGTTTTGTGCGCGAAACCTACCGGCTGGAACGTCCACAGGCGCGTCAAAAAGCCCGTGAGTGGTTCGATCGCTATCCGAAAGCCGCTTATTGGACGCAGGTCGAGAGCTGGCGCATCCTGGATGGCGATGTTGTCGAGTTTACCATGAGGCGTTTGCCGACAGCCGACTGAAGACATCATGGCCACCCAACTACACATAAGCCGAGCCGAGACAGCGGCACAAATCGAACAATGCATGTCGATTCGCGAAGTTGTTTTCGTGCATGAGCAGGGTGTGCCGGTCGATTTGGAGCGCGACGGCAAAGACGATAGCGCGATCCATTATCTTGCGGCCGATGATGATGATGCGGTCGGTACGGCGCGTGTGTTGGTTCAACCTGATCGGTTCAAGTTTCAGCGGGTCGCGGTGCTCGGCCGGGCGCGCGGTACCGGTGTCGGCGCGGCTATCATGCGGTTCATGATGGCTGATCTGTCAGCGCGGGCCGATGCTGCCTCAAAGCGTTTTTTCCTGTCGAGCCAGGTATCGGCGATCCCGTTTTACGAAAAGCTGGGTTTTGCTGTTTGCTCCGAAGAGTATGAAGATGCCGGGATCCAGCATCGTGACATGATTGCCGATATCACGGTCGCCGACCCAAGCTGATCTGCGCAAGGCGTTCTCAGTCAGGCGGTTCCTGTTCAACCCAATTGGTGCCAGCGCCCAAATCGCCCGCACGATCATCGGCGTTGTAAATGGCGCAAGCCTCCAGCGAGAGACAGCCGCATCCGATGCATCCGTCAAGCTTGTTGCGCAGCCTTTCAAGCGCCGCGATCCGCTCGTCAATGTCACGGCGAAACTCACGGCTGATTCGCGCCCAATCCTTTTTGGTCGGCGGGCGGTCGTCGGGCAGGCGGGCCAATTGTGCCCTGATCTGCTTTAAGGAAAAGCCCAAGCGCTGCGCAATCGCGATGAAGGACACCCGGCGCAACTCGCCGCGGGCAAAATTGCGGGTGCCGCCGCCCGACCGCACCGCATGGATCAAGCCTTCATCAGCATAATAGCGGATCGCGGACACGGTTAAATTTGAGCGGGTGGCGATCTCGCCAATTGATAGGAAGGCTTTTTCTCGCTGTCGGGTCATTTTATCCTTGATCTCAAGTACACTTGAGATCTTATAGCTGATGTCAACTCAACAGGAAACAAGGAGTTGGCCATGGCGCATGAACAGAGTTCAGGGTTGGAGCATGTCAATCTGACGGTTCCCGACGCCAAAAAAGCTGCGCAAAACTTCATCGATATATTTGGTTGGCACATTCGCTGGCAGGGCCCGGCCCTCAATGGCGGGCATACGGTGCATATCGGCAATGAAACGAGTTATGTGGCGTTTTATTCGCCATCGCAGCCCGGCACGAATATGAGTATCCACAAGACACGCACTGGCCATCTGAACCATATCGGCATTGTCGTCGATGATCTTGATGCGGTTGAACGCAAGGTGATCGCGAAGGGCTATAAGCCCGTAAACCACGGCGATTATGAGCCCGGCCGGCGGTTCTATTTCGATGATGATAACGGGTTGGAGGTCGAGGTTGTCAGCTATGCGTGACGCTGCCTGATGGCTTCGGCGGCGACGATGCCGACACTGATAGCCAGGTTCAAAGACCGTGCGCCTTCCTGCATCGGTATCGTCAGACGGTGATCTGCCATTTGATGGACATAGTGGGGGACGCCTCTGCTTTCCGAGCCAAACAGGGTGACGGCGGGTTCGTTGAAATCGTGCTGCGTGTACGGCGTTTCTGCCTTGGTGGTCAGTAGCGTCAAAGCAAGGCCGAGACCGCGGCGCCATTCGGTGAAGTGATCCCAGTCCAAATGCCGGTTCAAGCGGGCCATCTCGATATAGTCCATACCGGCGCGTTTGAGTGCACGATCAGAGACATCGAAGCCAGCTGGCTCAATCAGGTGGACGTGGCAGTCAAGGCAGGCGGCGGTGCGTAATATGGTGCCTGTGTTGCCGGCGATGTCAGGTTGGAAAAGTGCGATATGGATTTCTGCTGACATCATTGGCCCCTGATTGTCTTGTTTTCGTCATGGGGGTGGTGTATGGCCGTTTGGACCGAGATTTCAACCAGGGAGACATTGATGGATAGCATTCTGATCGCGTCACGTGTCGCCTGGGTTTCCGACGATACCAGCCGTCACCGTTGACGCGCTTCTTCTCGTGATCCGCCACTAGGCGGCCATCATCATCCATTTCCGTTTGTTTCGTGCCGTGGCGATTCATTGCGCCCGCACACTTCATGGTTTCAGAGGTTTCCCATGCTCTCATGGTTTGAAAAACGTATTGATCCGTTTCCCGCCGAGCGGCCGACGCAACCGCCGTCGAAACTCGTGCCGTTTCTATGGCACTACACCAAGCCTGTATGGCCGTTTCTGGCAATGACATCCGTGCTCATCGCGGTGATTTCCGGCCTGCAGGTGATGCTGTTTGCTTTTCTGGGCAGCATTGTTGACTGGCTTTCCAACAGCGATCCGGCCGACTTTCTGCAGCAGGAGGGCTCCGGCCTGTTCTGGATGGGTTTTGTCATCCTGGTCTTGCTGCCGATCCTGTCGCTGATCCACACGATGCTGATGCACCAGACTTTGTTCGGCAATTATCCGATGATCATGCGCTGGAAAGCGCACCGCTACATGCTCGGTCAATCGTTCGGTTTCTACCAGGACGAGTTCGCTGGTCGCGTGGCGACCAAGGTCATGCAGACATCGCTGAGCGTGCGTGAATCTGTGATCAAGCTTGTCGATGTCTTCATTTATGTTGGTGTCTATTTCATCGGCACGCTGATCCTGGTGGCAACGCTTGATTGGTGGCTGGCGATCCCATTTGTGCTGTGGCTGGCCTTTTATGTCGCCACCTTGTGGTTCTTCCTGCCCAAGATGCGGGTGATCTCGGAGAAACAGTCTGACGCCCGCTCCATCATGACGGGCCGCGTGGTCGACAGCTACACCAATATCCAGACGGTCAAGCTGTTCGCGCATTCCAACCGCGAAGAAGATTATGCGCGCGAATCCATGGACCAGTTTCTGCAGACCGTGCACCCGCAAATGCGTTTGGTGACATGGATGAACACCTGCGTGGATACGTCCAATTCCGTGCTGCTTTTCGCCGTTGGCGCGATGGGCATCTGGGCCTGGCAGACTGGCAGCGTCACCGTTGGCGCTGTTGCGGTTGCCGTCGGTCTTGTGCTGCGGCTTGAAGGCATCGCGCATTGGGTGATGTGGGAGACCGCTGGCCTGTTTGAAAATATCGGTACTGTCGAAGACGGCATGCGGACGATTTCAACGCCGCAGTCGGTGCTCGACAAGCCCAATGCCAAGCGCCTTGCGGTGACAAAGGGCGATATCATCTTCGATAAGATGACGTTCCATTATGGCAAGGGCACGGGCGTGATCGATGGTCTCGATCTGCATGTACTGCCTGGTGAGAAGGTGGGTCTGGTTGGGCGTTCCGGTGCGGGTAAATCCACGCTGATGAATGTGCTGTTGCGTCTTTATGATCTTGAGGGCGGTGAAATCCGCATTGACGATCAGAACATTGCGCATGTGACGCAGGAAAGCCTGCGTCAGCAGATTGGTGTGGTGACACAGGATACCTCGCTGCTGCACCGCTCCGTGCGAGACAACATTGCGTACGGACGGCCGGATGCGACTGATGAGGAGATCATCGAAGCGGCAAATCGCGCCAATGCGCATGACTACATTATGGGTCTTGTCGATTTGAAGGGTCGGCGTGGCTATGATGCGCATGTGGGTGAGCGCGGGGTAAAACTGTCCGGTGGCCAACGCCAGCGGATCGCCATTGCCCGCGTCTTCCTAAAGGACGCGCCGATCCTGGTGCTCGATGAAGCCACGTCTGCGCTCGATTCCGAGGTTGAGGCGGCCATTCAGGAAAACTTGAATGCCCTGATGGACGGCAAGACGGTGATCGCGATTGCGCACCGGCTGTCGACCATATCGAGCCTTGATCGGCTGATCGTTCTTGATCAGGGCGCGATCGTCGAGGATGGAACGCATGACGCGTTGACCGAAGCCGGCGGGCTTTACGCCGATCTTTGGGCGCGTCAGTCGGGTGGCTTCATCGCGGTTGAGGATCAACCGCAAGTGGCGGCTGAATAGGTCGACGCTGCATCAAATTATTGATGCCCAATTGAAGCGGCGGGAAGTTGCCAAGTCCAGCGACTTGGTCTCATCCCGCCGCTTTCATTTTGTCGTCCGTAATCACGCTGATTTCACGGTGTGATTTCTTGACGTTGCGCAGGCGCTCAATTGAACTGCGTGGCGGCGTTCGACCAATATTGCAGGGGCATCCATGGATTTCGTTCTCACACCACGCAAAGACCATGCGTTTGTCTTTGACGTCTATGACAAAAAGGAACGCAAGCTCTCGCGGTCCCAATTCTATCGGATGTTTGGCGATGAACTTGCGACGGCTTTTAACGAAGGACGGGTCGCGCCCAAATCGGCCGAGCGCATCCCGATTTTGATCGAGGGCGATTCCTGGACAAACTTACTCTGGCCCTTGTCGGCTGCCTTCGGTTTCGAGCGTAACTTCTGCGACGTCATTGAACTGGAGCAATATAGTGACGTGGAAAACCGCGGCTGGCCCGGCGATACGCTGGAAAACATTGTTGCCGAGAAGGACTATGAGGCGCTTTTGAAGGCCGGACAGCGGGCGTTTTTTATTTTCTCGGCGGCCGGTAATGATGTGCTGGGCGGTGGGTCGTTAAAGAAATTTGTGCGCAACCGATCAGCAATTAATCCTTCCGAACCGGTGGAAAACTGGATCGTCACCAGCGAAATGAACAAGGCCCTGCGGCGGATCACGTTGGGCTATCGGACGGTCGCGCGTGAATGTGAGGTTTGGACGCAAGGCAAAACCCGGATGCTGGTGCATGGCTATGATTATCCGATCGCGCGCGAAAACGGTGTCTGGCTCGGCACACCTTTTGCCGAGCTTGGCTATGATCTGGCCAGCGATCGTGCCGTGATCGATGAGATTTTGCGGCATCTCGTCGATAAGCTTTACGCAACGCTGCATGCCGTTGCGGCTATCCATCCGAATGTGAAAGTCATTAATCTGCGCGGACTTGTTGCCGGGCGGTGGACCGATGAATTGCACACCGCACGGGAGGCTTCCGAAGACATCGCCGCCGCATTCCTTCATGAGATGACGGCAAGCCTCATTTCCTGACCGCGCCGCACGCCGTTCAACGGGCTTACACTTTTTGTAATTGGCAGGGCGCCATTGGCACCCTACATCTCGACCTATGGCCCGAAACTCACCCCAGCCCTGGCGGGCGGACCCGGATCCAAAATATCGTGACATGACGCATCCGGTCTGGAACCGGGTGGAGCGGTTTGTCGATCCGTTTCATGATCCGGGCCGATCCTTGCTGCCGACCAATGCCTGGGGCTTCATCTGGTATTTTGCCCAGCAAGCGCGGTGGCCATTCTTTGCACTCCTGGTGGTGGGCGGCTTGGTGGGCGCGGTCGATGCCGCGCTCTATTGGGGTGTCGGCTGGCTGATCGATATTCTGGATAGTTCGTCACCCGCCGCGCTGATCAATGATCATTGGCCGGAATTGCTGGCCTTCGGTGCGCTGCTGTTAATTGTGCGTGCTTTGGTGATGGTCGGCGCGGCGATTGTCGAGCAGCAGATCATCGTGCCGCGCTTTTACACAATGGTGCGCTGGCAATCCTTCCGGCGGGTGATTGAGCAACCCTATGAGTTCTATCAGGATGATTTTGCCGGGCGGATTGCCACCAAGATCATGCAGGCCGGTGAGTCTGTTGGCGATTTCATCGTTACCTCGCTGCAATCGCTCTGGTCGTTCCTGACTTTCGTCCTTTTAACGGTGGCCGTGCTGACAACGCTGGATTGGCGCATGGGCGTTGTCGTCGGTGTGTGGGCAGCGGGCTATGCGGTGGTCGTGCGCTATTTGCTGCCGCGGTTGCGGGCAGCGGGCAAGAACAACGCCAATGAGCGTTCCGTGTTGAACGGCCGCATGGTCGACATTTTCACCAATATTCTGACCGTCAAGCTGTTTGACACCGGGCGCCGCGAGCATGGCGACATCAAAACAGCGCTGTCACACTATTTGGGCGCCGTTACGCATCTGACACGGATGATCACGCTGGTGCGCACGGCCGTTGCGGTGCTGAACGGCATGATGATGACCGCCGTCGCCATCATTGCGGTTCAGGGCTGGATGGCAGGGACACTGTCGACCGGCGCGATTGCTGCGACAATGGGGCTGGTTTTCCGGCTCAATCAGATGTCCGGCTGGATGATGTTCAACATAAACGGGCTGATCCGGGCATTTTCGACCGTGCAGGATGCGGTCGAAACCATCTCCGTGGAACCGACGATAGCCGATAAGGAAAATGCGCAAGCGCTTTCACGCGCGACCGGTGAAGTCCGCTTTGAAGATGTACGCTTTAATTATGGCAAGGAGCATATCCAGCTCTTTGAGGGGCTTAACCTGACGATCAAGCCTGGTGAAAAAGTCGGGCTTGTCGGGCCGTCCGGTGCCGGCAAGTCCACGATCGTCAGCCTGGCGTTGCGCCTGTTCGAGCCTCGCGGTGGGCGTGTTCTTCTTGATGGGCAACCGATCGATGCGGTGACACAGTCGAGCCTGCGGGCGCAGTTTGGCGTTGTGAGCCAGGAGCCGTCGCTGCTGCACCGCTCATTGAAGGACAATATCGCTTATGGTGCCCCAAATGCCACGATGGATGACATCATCGCAGCCGCCAAGAAGGCACAGGCGCACGATTTCATCCTCGATGCGGAAGACCCGAAAGGACGGCGCGGCTATGACGCGCATGTGGGCGAGCGCGGCATAAAACTGTCCGGCGGGCAGCGCCAGAGGGTCGCAATCGCCCGGGTGATGCTCAAAAACGCGCCGATCCTCATCCTCGATGAAGCAACATCGGCGCTTGATTCTGAGATTGAGGCCGCCATCCAGGACAATCTGGCGGCCCTTATGGAAGGCAAGACCGTGTTGGCGATCGCCCACAGGCTCTCCACAATTGCGGCATTGGACCGGCTGGTTGTGATCGACAAGGGCAAAATCGTCCAGGAAGGCACCCACAATCAGCTGCTGGCCGACAAGTCAGGCCTTTATGCGCGTCTGTGGGCGCGCCAGTCCGGCGGGTTCCTGCCAATTGCCGAGGCTGCCGAATAGCGTTGAGGTATTTCCGCGACACCTTGTCGTCATGCCATTGTCTAGGCTGGACTCGTTCTAAATGGCGCTCTATTTCGCTATGTTGAAGCAGGTGGCCGTATGAGCCAGCTAATAGTTTATGGAGAGGTAGGTCCCGTGTCCGACACGACCCACGAGCCAGAAGGCGAAATGCCCACGCGGCGTGATTTTATCTATGTGGCAACCGGTATGATGGGCGTCGTTGGCGTCGGTGCTGTTGCCTGGCCATTTGTTGCATCCATGGCGCCGGACGCTGCCGTTCTTGCAGCCGGACAGCCGGTAGAGCTTGATATTTCAAGCGTTGAACCCGGCGGCACAATCACGGTGAACTGGCGTGGATTGCCCTATTTCGTCCGGCACCTGACCGAAGACGAAATTGCTGCCGCCGAAAGCCTTGGCGAAGGCGATATGAAAGATTTTGCGCCGGTGCCAGACCGCATTGGCGGCCCGGCCGGCAGCACAAACTGGGCCATCGTCGCGGCAAACTGTACGCACCTTGGCTGTGTACCCAACATTGTCGACAGCGCGCCGGAAGGCTGGTTCTGCCCATGCCACGGTTCGGTTTTCGATATGACAGGCCGCATTTTGCGCGGCCCGGCGGCATCCAACCTGCCGCTTCCGCCTTACGTATTTGCCGATGAAAGCACGCTGATCATCGGTACAGACCAAGCATAGGACAAGAAAGCATGAGTAATCTTGAACAGCATGGCACTTATGCCCCGACAACGGGCATCGGCAAATGGATGGACGAACGTCTTCCGCTGCCGCGTCTGATGTATGATTCCTTTGTGGCCTATCCAGTGCCGCGTAACCTGAACTACGCCTACACATTTGGCGGCATGTTGGCGATCATGCTGGTCGTGCAAATCCTGACCGGTGTGTTCCTGGCAATGCATTATGCGGCATCGACCGCGCTGGCGTTCAACTCGGTTGAGCACATCATGCGCGACGTCAATTATGGCTGGCTGATGCGCTATATGCACGCCAATGGCGCGTCCTTCTTCTTCATTGCGGTCTATCTGCACATTTTCCGCGGCATGTATTACGGCTCCTACAAGGCGCCTCGTGAACTGCTGTGGATCCTCGGCTGTATCATCTTCCTTCTGATGATGGCGACGGCATTCATGGGTTACGTCTTGCCATGGGGACAGATGTCCTTCTGGGGCGCGACCGTGATCACCGGCTTCTTTACCGC
>JBCCRB010000007.1:0-21933 GCA_039208465.1 Pseudomonadota bacterium | reverse complement strand
CATCGACCATGCGCTGCCGCAGGGCACCATGACCCACCGCGGCGAACCTGTTGATCCCGGCGCGATCCACAATGTGGCGCTGTTGACGATTGAAGGCGAAAACGACGACATCACCGGCAAAGGCCAGACCAAGGCCGCCCATGATTTGTGCACGGGTCTGACTGAAGCCAAGAAAATGCACTATGAACAGCCCCGTGTCGGTCATTATGGCGTTTTCAACGGCTCGCGCTTCCGCAAGGAAGTTGCCCCCAAAATCTTGCAGTTCATGCGTGAACATCAGGCCAAGAAAAAGCGCACCAAGCTTAAAGCCGTCGCTTAACCCGACCTTTTAAAGGCTGAAACTACGCATGATCGTCCCAATGTGGGGCGATCAACGCTGCCTGTGCATTCCAATTAACCATTGCTTAACCAAGGTGGTTGCGCCCGCGCCGCGCAGATAGTTAACTGTTCCTTAACAGCAGGTTTCGCGTTGCGTGGGAGTAGTGGGATGAAACGGGTGGTAGGCCGGTATTTGGCCATATGCGCGTCGATGGCGGTTTTGGCACCCATCCCGCAAGCCGTCGCAAGCTCTATGATCACCGGCGGCCTGACCTCGCAACCCATCGGCCACTACGAGTTCTGCCAGGTTTATGTCGGCGAATGCAGCCAATTGCCGGTCGGCTATGAGCCGGTGACGCTGACACGCGACAAATGGAATACCATTTTAACCGTCAACAGCGCCATCAATATGGTCATCGAACCGCGCAGCGATCTGGACATTTACGGCAAGGAAGAGGTCTGGACCTTTCCCGACTATGCTGGCGATTGCGAAGATTATGTTTTGCTCAAGCGCCAGATGCTGATCGAAGAGGGCATTCCTGCCTCAGCGCTTTTGATAACCGTGGTGCGCAAACCCGATGGCGAAGGGCATGCCGTGCTGACCGTCAGGACCGATCGCGGCGATCTGGTGCTCGATAATCTGCGCAACGAAGTCATGATGTGGTCAGACACCGAGTATGTCTACCTCAAGCGCCAGTCGGAACGCCATGCCGGCCATTGGGTCGACATTGAAATGCCCGATCCGATTGTCGTCGGCACCGTCCAGTAACCCACAAATCACGATCTAACGCGCTTAATCCGTGCTATGCTGCCTGCCTGGCAAGAGGAGGGCGCTGGACATGGCAGACTTACCACCACCGGAACCGGGTGAACATATCGACGTCACCAAGACGACCGATCCCTGCGAAAAGAGCCATACGTGGCGTCGATATCGAAAGACCGGAAAAGTCGCCATCAGCTTTTATGCAGTTGGCCGTCCGCTAGGCGTGCCGGAGGCACGCAAGCACAAGGTGCAGCAATTGGCCGATCTGGAGGCCAAGGCTGATGCCACCATCGAGCGGCTTAACCGTCGACCGGTGCCCAAATGCGGCAAAGGCTGCGATTATCTGGCGTCTGAAGAAAAAAGGATCACCGGTACGATGACGGTCCGTAGTCGTTGGGATGAACGCTTCACATTGATCGATGATGAGGGAAACATCATCACCGGCACCGCTCGCTATCTGGCGGAAGGCATGTTTCCGGTCGAGACGATTATCCATACGAAACACTGCGCGCCGATAGCCGGTGATGCTGCACCGGACTTCTTCAAAACGGCGGACACCGCTGGCGAGGACGAGGCGTGGAAGATCAAGGTCAAAGCCAAGTTTGATCTCTATGACTGGTTTAAAAACCTGCCTGACGAAGAAAAGAAATACATGGATTTGGACAAGCCCAAAAAGTCGGGCGGCAAATAATATCAGTAAGTTCAAGCTAACGTTGTAGCCGCTCACGGCTCCATCACATGGCCATGACAATTGGGCGAGAAGCTGGTCACGCTGTTGACGGCCTTTCCAGTTTCGCCATGATCAGATGGCTATGGAACAACGCGATACGATCATGGACCGCATTGGCCATTGGATGGCCACCCGGCTGGAGGCCGAAACCTCCGGCTACAAGCCCTATACGCCGTCTGATCCTGAAACGCTGTATCGCACCCTGCAGCCCGGCGACGTGCTGCTGGTTGAAGGCAACCGCAAGATTTCCGCCGCAATCAAATATCTGACCCAGAGCACCTGGAGCCACGCCGCGCTCTATGTTGGCGACGAATTTGCCGAACCGACCGAAGACGGCCATTGCAAACGCCTGATTGAGGTCAATCTGGGCACCGGCTGCACCGCGGAACCACTGGAGAAATATGAGACCTACAACACGCGCATCTGCCGGCCCAAAGGCCTGACCCCCGCCGACCGGCGTATTGTCATCGACTATGCCAAGAGCCAGATCGGCATCAAATATGACAATAAGAACATCTTCGACATGCTGCGCTATTTCTTCCCCACACCGCCCGTGCCGGTGCGCTGGCGCCGCCGCATGATCGAATTTGGCTCCGGAGACCCGACGCGCGCAATCTGTTCGACCATGATCGCCCAGGCTTTTCAGGCGGTGCGCTATCCGATCCTGCCGGAGATCACGCTGGCGCCAGGCCGGGCGCGCGCAATTTCGGACTATTCGCGCCGCGAAATTCTGCACATCCGCCACCACTCGCTGTTCACCCCGCGCGATTTTGATATCTCGCCCTATTTCGAGATCGTCAAACCAACGCTGGCCTTCGGCTTTGACTACAAAAAACTGGTCTGGGCCAAAGCCCCCAAACCGGCAACCGGCGACGCCACCCCGGAACTGATGACCCCGAATGCAGAGCCGGTGGGAATAGGGGAGGACTAACCGCAGGCGCCCCACACACCCCTGCGCCAAAATCTCCGCTTCCTGTCGCCCCAATTCCCGCCTATATGCGGGGCATGGCACACACACCGCTTTCCAACATCCGCAACTTTTCCATTGTCGCGCATATCGACCATGGCAAATCCACGCTCGCCGACCGGCTGATCCAGATGACCGGCTCGCTGGAGGAGCGCGAGATGAAGGACCAGGTGCTCGACGCCATGGACATTGAGCGCGAGCGCGGCATCACCATCAAGGCCAACACGGTGCGCCTGGAATATAACGCCAAGGATGGTGAGCATTATGTGCTGAACTTGATCGACACGCCCGGCCATGTCGATTTTGCCTATGAGGTGTCGCGGTCGCTGGCAGCCTGCGAAGGCTCGCTGCTGGTCGTGGACGCCTCGCAAGGCGTGGAAGCGCAAACGCTCGCCAATGTCTATCAGGCGATCGACAATGACCATGAGATCGTGCCGGTGCTCAACAAGGTTGATTTGCCCGCCGCCGACATTGACCGCGTTTCTGAACAGATCGAGGAGGTCATCGGCATCGACGCGTCAGAGGCCGTGCAGATTTCCGCCAAGACCGGCCAGGGCGTCGAGGATGTGCTCGAAGCCATCGTCACCCGCCTACCGGCCCCGGCTGAGGGCGACCGCGATGCGCCGCTGAAAGCCCTGCTCGTGGATTCATGGTACGATGCCTATCTCGGCGTCGTGGTGCTGGTGCGCATCATCGATGGCACGATGAAAAAGGGCCAGACCATCCGCATGATGGGCACCGGCGCCAAATACCCGGTTGACCGGGTCGGCGTGCTGACGCCCAAGCTCATCACCGTACCCGAGCTCGGCCCCGGCGAACTGGGTGTCTTTACCGCCTCGATCAAGGAAGTGGCGGACACCCGTGTCGGCGACACGATCACCGAGGACAAAAAGCCGACCGCCGATATGCTGCCCGGCTTTAAACCGGCCCAGCCGGTGGTCTTCTGTGGCCTATTTCCGGTCGATGCCGACGATTTTGAGGATCTGCGCGCCGCGATGGGCAAATTGCGCCTCAACGATGCGAGTTTTTCGTTCGAGATGGAAACCAGTGCTGCCCGGGGCTTTGGCTTCCGCTGCGGCTTTCTGGGCCTGTTACACCTTGAGATCATCCAGGAGCGGCTCAGCCGCGAGTTCAATCTGGAGCTGATCGCCACCGCCCCATCCGTTGTCTACAAAATGAATTTGACCGACGGCACCGCGATCGACATGCATAACCCTGCCGACATGCCCGATATCGTCAAAATCCGCGACATTGAGGAGCCTTGGATCAAGGCCTCGATCATGACGCCGGATGATTATCTCGGCGCGATCCTGCAATTGTGCCAGGAGCGTCGCGGCATCCAGACCGGCCTTTCCTATGTCGGCGCGCGCGCCATGGTGGAATATGAACTGCCGCTCAACGAGGTGGTGTTTGATTTCTACGACCGGCTGAAATCCATCTCCAAGGGCTATGCCTCGTTTGATTATCAGATGGCCGATTACCGCGAGGGCGACCTCGTCAAAATGTCCATCCTCGTCAATGAAGAGCCGGTCGATGCGCTGTCGATCCTGGTGCACCGCTCAGCGGCGGAAAAGCGCGGCCGGCAAATGTGCGAGAAGCTGAAGGACCTGATCCCGCGCCACATGTTCAAAATCCCGATCCAGGCGGCCATTGGCGGCAAGGTGATCGCCCGCGAAACGATCTCGGCGATGCGCAAGGATGTGACCGCCAAATGCTATGGCGGCGACGCAACGCGCAAACGCAAGCTCCTCGACAAGCAAAAAGAGGGCAAAAAGAAAATGCGCCAATTCGGCCGCGTGGAGATCCCCCAGGAAGCATTTATCCAGGTGCTGAAGGTGGATTCCTAGACACCGAACACGCCATCACACCCGCCGTCATCCTCGCCCTTGAGGCGAGGACCCTTTCCGTGAAATTGCAGCATCCGCAATTTCACCAGCAGACCCTGCATCGACCGCGTCGGAATGGGTCCTCGGGTCAAGCCCGAGGATGACGACAGTGGTTTTGGCGCCTTCACCTGTTAGGCAGAGGTTTTGGCCCCATACCTGCCGCCTCCCTCCCACGTTTACGGGGGAGGGTAAGGGTGGGGGCTATTCACCCACCACATCCAAAATATGCGTCGCGATCATCAGGTCCAGATGCGCGCCGCCGCCATTCTTGAAGAGTGTCACCTCGTCCGGCGATTGCCGCCCCGGCGCCGTGTCACCGATCAGATCATACAAATCGCCCCTGATGGATGCTTCATCGATCACCCCGGCCACCATCGGGATCATGATTTCGCCAATATGCCCGATCGTCGTTTCGCGGCTGTCAACGAACAGGGAACTGGTTGAAATGAGCGCGTCATCAGCCTCGCGCATATTGGCCTTGAAGGCGCCGATCAGATCGACATGCGTGCCGGGCCGGACCAGCGCGCCGGGCAGGATCGGCTCCTGCGCCATCGTTGCCGTGGAGATGATATCGGCCTGCGCGCACGCTTGCTGCAAGTCTTTTGCAGCTGCCACCGGAATTGAATGACCAGCAAAATCACTGGCGAGCGCTTCGGCCTGTTCGGGCCGCCGCGCCCAGACCGCGATCTGCGCCAAATCCGGCATCACGGCGCTGTAAGCCTTGATCAGGCTGCGCGCGACGGTGCCGGCGCCTACCACCAGCAAGTGCCGGCTGTCGGGCCGCGCAAGCAGCTGCGCGCCGAGCACCGAATCGGCCGCGGTCTTAAATTCGGTCACCAGCCGGCTGTCGATCACCGCTTTTAGCTGCCCGTTGCCCGGGTCAAACAGCATCATGGCGCCTTGCACGGTCGGCAGACCGCGCTTGGGATTATCGCCGAAAACAGTGACAGATTTCAGCCCATAGCCCATGCCATCAATATGGGCCGCGCGCGTCAACAGCGTGCCGCGATCCGGGCCGAGGAAAATATCGCCGATCTCGGCCCTTGGCTGCTTGTGACCGGCATGAAGCGCCTCGACACAGCCCAGCCAGCTCAGCTTCTCCGCCGCTTGTTCGTAATTGATGAAGGCCGGTTGCATGTTTTTTCGTCCCCTGTTCGATCCGTTATTACCAACACGCCGACCATCCATTTACCGCTGGCTCTCAAGCAGGCTGGCCAAATAATGGCGCAGTTTTTCCTTCCCGTCTTCGCCAATGATAGCTGCGCATTGCGCTTCAATGGTCCGGATTTCACGCGCCGCAATGCTCCGCCAACGCTGGCCTTTTTCGGTAATACGCAAGAGCTTGTCACGCTTGTTGCCGGGTACCGCCTCGATTTGCAGCATGCCTTCATCGACCAGCCGCCCGATCGCCTGCTGCGCTGCTTGACGCGAAAAACCCATTTCCCGATGGATTTCCGACAGTCGGATCGCGCGGCCGCGCAGCTGCGCAAAAACGCGGATATCGGCGGGCCGGACCGACGCAAACTCGGTGTCGGCACGCGCCGCATCCATCTGCGCGTTCCATGCCGTGACCAAAGACATCATCAGACCTTTAATGTTTTGATCGAGAAACCGATCATCCTTTTTATCAATCACGGTTGACAAAAATCTCGTTCCATACTTTATCAATCTTAGTTGATATAATTGGAGCTGTACAATGGATAGGCGCGCTTTTCTCAAAACAGCAATCTTCGGCACCGCCACCATCAGCGCCCCCGGTTTTGGCTATGCTCAAGCGATTACACGTCCCCTGCCGATCATCCCGATGATGGATGTCACCGGCGGCTTCGACGGGCGCATTGCGCTCGCCCTCGACCCGGCAACCCATGATTTCGGCAATGGCGCCACCAGCAATACGTTCGGCATTAACAGCAGCTATCTGGGGCCGGTCATCCGAGCCAAACAGGGGCAGACACTGCCCTTCGACGTTACCAACATGATTGGCGAAGGCGTCGCCATCCACTGGCATGGCCTGCACATACCTGGGCGTGTTGACGGTGGCCCACATCAGGAGATCGCCGATGGCGCAACTTGGTCTCCCGATGTGCCCATTGCCCAACGCGCTTCGATGAACTGGTTCCATTCCCACACGCACGGCAAGACCGCCCGCCAAACCTATTCGGGCCTCGCCGGTGTTTTGTTGGTGGAAGATGAGGACAGTCTGGTCGCTGATCTGCCCAACAGCTATGGTGTCGACGATTTCACGCTAATTCTGCAGGACAAGGCTTTCGATAATGCCGGGCAGATGACGTACGAACTGACCGGCGAAGTATTTGAAGATGGTTTCCAGGGCGAGACCCTCGTGGTCAATGGCGCCATCGCCCCGGCGATGCAATCGGTTCCCAACGGCCTGGTGCGGCTGCGCATCCTCAACGCGTGCAACGCGCGTTTCCTGCAATTGTCCATGCAAACCGGTCCCGTAACGGTAATTGCATCCGATGGTGGGTTTCTGGCGTCTGCGGTCGAGACTGACAGCATCTTGCTATCACCGGGCGAGCGCTACGAAATTCTGGTTGACATGCAAGCGGCGCAGGAAAACGCGCTGCGTGTTGGTCTTGACGGCGGCCAGGGCGGGTTCTTTGCCAATATGTTTGGCGGCAATCAAATCGTCACTGCACTCACATTGATCAGTAATGGTGAACAAGGCTTCACCGCCACGATGCCGGATCGGCTGGCAAATCTGGCGCCGCCAGACAGAAATGCAGCGACCGTCACGCGTGATTTTGAGCTGCAGATGGACACGGGCGCTGATCTAGCCGCACTCGCTTTTGCCTGGGGCAATATTTGCGGCGATGGCGCCATGGCGATCAACGGGCAACCGATGAACATGGATCGCATTGATGAGCGGGTCCGGCGCGGTGACACGGAGATTTGGCGCATCGCGGTCGATGACATGCTGCACCCGTTTCACATTCACGGCTGTTCGTTCAGGATTTTGAGCCAGAGCGGCACGCCCGCACCCGCCTATGCCCAGGGCTGGAAAGACATGGTCCATGTCGAAGAAGGCTGGTCGGAAGTGCTGGTGCGTTTCGACCATGAAGCCCCCGATGAAACCCCGTACATGTATCATTGTCACATCCTGGAGCATGAGGATTGCGGCATGATGGGGCAATTCACCGTTACTTAGATCAAGCAGCAGCGCGCCCGCATGCTGTTGAAGCGCGCCACCGACCACAGCGGTTAGTTTGGTTCGATTTGCGGCAAGGCAAAATTGGCATGGGCGGACACGAACCAATCACCGTCAATTTGCCGAAAGACGGTCAGGCGCGGCGCCTGGCGGGTCATAGCGACACCATCGACATCGGCTTCAATATTCAATTGGTAAGTAACAACGATAACATCCTCACCCTGCGTGACCTGTACAAGGTCTATGGTCGGTGGCGCCGCGATCTGCGGCAAAGCGCCGGCGACATAGGCGGCCGCATCATAGTGCCGGCCCGACCCACGCATGAGCTGAAACTCCGGCGCCAGGATCGCGGCAACCGCAGCTTTATCACCGCTCGTCACCGTTTCAGACCAGGATTTTACAAGCGATGGTCCATCATCACCATCAAGCCCACCGGCATGCACAGAACCGGCCATCATCAGTCCCGCAGCGAGTACGATTATTCTCTTCATCATCTGAATACCCCTTTTGTGTCGGCGCACGCAGGCAGCTTGTCTGCCCGCTTAAATGCCCGCGCCGACGCGTAGCTCAACCGCTTTTCATCCCATTGTCCAGCACCCTGTTGGCAATTGTGCGCTGCGCTGTCCTTGCCGGCAAACGGAAGATCGCACTTACCGATTAAGAGCGCGGCCGCCAACGATCACCGGTCGAGCCAACCGGCCGACGGCCACATCCGCGCTCATTGGCACGCCGGTTAAAAAACCCTGCAGCAAGTCGCAGCCCATGTCGCGCAGCATGTCGGCCTGGTCGGGATGTTCCACGCCTTCCCCGACAACGACCAGCCCCAGCTCTTTGCCCAGGCTGACCATCGAACTGACGATCGAGCGCGCGCCGCGGTCAAACAGCATTTTGGAAATGAACGCTCGGTCGATTTTAAGAACATCGATCGGAAACTGGTGCAGATGCGACAGCGAAGCATAGCCGGTGCCGAAATCATCAAGCGCGATCTTGATGCCTTGCGTACGCAGATCGCGCAGCGTTTCGGTGACCTGGTTGGTTTGCCGGTCAAGCAGAACTCGCTCGGTGATCTCGATTTCCAGCTGGTTCGGCGGCACGCCATAGTGCGTCAACAGTTCAAAGACCCGTCGTGAAAAACCCGGATCAAACAATTGCACTGCCGCCACATTGATCGCGATCGGGCCGGGCGAGACGCCCTCCGCCGTCGTCGCGCTGTGCAGCGACAGCACCCGATCCAGCACCAACTCGCCGATCTCGACAATCGCGCCGCAATCCTCGGCAATCGGAATGAATTCCGATGAAGAGATCGGCACGCTATCAACCGACCAGCGCAGCAGCGCCTCAAAGCCGAAATGCGCGCGGGTGTCGGCCTGCACTTTGGGTTGCAGCACCACTTCGAACCGGTCTTCGGGGTGCGGATTAGTCAGCCGGTCGGCGATGAACAGGCGCCGTTCCAATTCCTCGCTGAGCTTTGATTCAAACAGGCACCAGCGATCGCGGCCCGTACGCTTGGCTTCATAAAGCGCAATATCAGCCGCCTTGAACAATTGCGTGGAGTTGCGCGCATCGCGCGGAAAAACGCTCGCCCCGATCGAAAAGGTCGGATGCAATTCATGCGTGCCCGCAACGATCGGTTGGGTCAGTTGCGCCGACAGCCGGTCGAGAAACAGTTTATAGTCGGCAAGCCGCGGTTGGTTGGTTAGAAGCAGGCCAAACTCGTCGCCACCCAGCCGGCTGACAACTTGCGCGTCATAAGCGGCCTGTTTCAGCCGGGTTGCGATCTGTCGCAGCGCTTCATCGCCCACATCATGGCCGAGCGTATCGTTGATGTCCTTGAAATTATCCAGATCGATGATCACCAGCAGCGCTTCATCGTGCAACGCCGCACCGGCGCTTTTCCGGGTCGCACGGTCCAAGGCTTCCTGCAGCACCGCCCGGCTCGATATGCCGGTCAGCAGATCATGCTCGGCGACATATTTCAGCTTTTCCTCATTGCGCTTGATCTCGGTAATATCGGAGCGGATGCCGACCGTGTTGCCGCTCGCCGATTGCTGGTCACGCACTTGCAACCAGCGACCATCATGCAGCTCCAACAGAAAAGCCTCGCCCGGCTCACGAAACGCCGCCAGCCGCTTGGCGACCCAGGCCGGATCCGGTTGGCCATCATGCCCGATATGGGCAAACTGACCACCGCCAACCCCGTCCTTGAGGATCTGTTCAAACGATTTGCCGACCAGACCGTCCGCTGCCACCCGGTCAAAAAAGCGCAGAAACGCTTTATTGTGCAGAACGAGGCGCTCATGCGCGTCAAACGCCACAATCCCGTCCGGGATCGCCTCGACAACATCTTCCAGCAACGCCTTGGTCTTGTGGGCCTCTTCATAGGCTTGCTTTAATTGTCGTTCCGCTTCGCGCGCTTCCGTCACGTCCTGGATCGCGCCCTGTAGCCGTACAACGCGCCCATCTTCGACCACGGGGCGACCGACCACACGCACGGTTTTCACCTGCCCAAGCGCATCCTTGATCTCAAAATCCTCATCCCAGGATTCGCCTGCCTCCAGCGCGGCATCCATCCGCTCACCCAACCTGGCCTGCGAAGCAGCAACATAAAAATCGATCGCCGTCTCAACATTGGGCACATAGTCAGCCGGCACCTTGTGGATGCGCTTGGTTTCAGCTGTCCAGCGCAATTGCTGGCGCGTTAAATCCAATTCCCAACCGCCGACGCCCGACAATTCGGCGATTTCGGTTAGCAATGTCTCGCTTTCACGCAGCGCTTCCATCGCCTGTTTGCGACCGGCTTCGGCTTGTTGCTCTGATGTGCGGTCGATCGAGAAGCCAACAATTGCCGACACTTGGCCGTCATCGGACCGGATCGGCGAGATGAAATTCTCCGCGATAATCTCTTTGCCGTCGACCGTCTTCTGGCCGAGAAATACGATCTCTTCCCCGCCAAGCGCACGGCCATGCAATTGGCTCCACTCGTCGACAATTTCCTCCGGCCAGCCAAGATCCATCAGCCGCTGCCCGCGCATATCGCGAAATGAATTCCGGTCTGCCTTGTTTTGAAAAAGATAGCGCCGGTCCTTGCCCATCACCCAAATCAAATGTGGTACGGCATCGAGCGCCTGTTCCAACGTATGCTGCAAGGGCTGGTCTTTGATCAGGTCGAGCGAGCCGCGTAACAGAGTGGCAAGCGGCGTCAGACTTTTCTTCACCTGCGCTTTGTCAATGGCAGGCGCGCCTTGCCACACCAGGGCGCACATGGTCCTGCACCCGCCATTGCCGGTTATGCTGACCGCGGCCAGCGTGGCGTGACTGCGCGATCCTGCGTCTCCGACCGGGTGGATAAAAAAACCGTCCGGGCCGTGGCGTGCAGCCGCGAGCACCGATGCCGCACTTTGCCGGGCAAGGCCGCCCAGGGCGGTCAAGGTCGCGCGCGGCGTATCCATGCCGCTGCAAAGCAGGGTGAAATGACCATCGGCCTTCAGATCATCGGCCAACACTTGTAAGAGTTGGAGCGCGCTACGGCCCAATGCGTCAAGCGCATCACTCGCGCCGATTTCCGTTTCTGACAATTTCTGTTCCACCGGGTACGCGCGTGTTGCTCTAAAACTATGCGTAAGCGGCCAAGCTTGCGTGGGGATGTTGGGGGAACGCCAGCCATTTCTCTCCCCATACGGTGATACACCCTCACCCGACCCGCTACGCGGGTCACCCTCTCCCATCAAGGGAGAGGGGCGGTGCGGGCGCAACGCCTACGCCTTCTTCTTCAACTAGGCGGATTAGGTTTCTCCGGTCGCCTCCCATGTTTTGGCGGTGAAGTGCGGTGGCGACGCTAGCACCTCCCTTCTCCCCATTGTGGGAGAAGGTGTTTTCGAGAGCCAACAGCTCGAAGAAAACGGATGAGGGGGATGCGCAGCAAAAAAACTTATCCACCGCCAGCCAAACCACCCCTACCCTTAGCGCACTGATCTTCGTCACAACGGTGCTTGAAACCACTGGGAGATCAGCAGCGGAGCGGTCGGGTCTTTGACAAGTTGCGGTCAAAGGGTCGGCTTTTGCCAAAAGGGCAAAGCGCGCAAGGCAACAGCGCGGGCCCTTTTGGCCACTGGTCCGGACTTAGGTGCCGGCTTGGTGAAGAGGGGTTGACGTGCCCGTGTGCCACGAGATGCGCGATCAACCACATCAAATCTCCGCGCGGGACCCCGGAGGGTCCAGCACGCGATAAGGACCATTGCCATTCCGGCATCGCCGGGGTCCTGCATTTGTGAAGTTTTATCACCCCCTGGCCCCTGAAAATGGGGCGCGGGAATACCCAACCACGCCGTCATTCCGGGGCTGCGCACCCCCTCATCCGTTTTCTTCGAGCTGTTGGCTCTCGAAAACACCTTCTCCCACAAGGGGAGAAGGAAGGCGCCAGCGTCGCAACCGCACCTTCCCTCTCCCTTGATGGGAGAGGGTGGCTGAGCGAAGCGAAGTCGGGTGAGGGTGAGGGTGATGGTGAGGGTGGGGGCAATCAATAAAACAAGACAGGAAAAGCCATGCTCAAGACAACACCGCATCAACGCACCGTCACGCTGCAAAAAGCGGTCGCAACATTGCAGGGTAACCCAGCCCTATGCCCGCATCGCGCCTGCCGCAAACGCAAACAATGCACAGGTGGCCCACGCGGCACCTTCAAGCGCCATGGCAAACCTTTGTGCAAAATCCGCAAGATCGCCGCTTTCATCGCCGGGCAGGCAAAATGGATCAAGGCAGCGCGCCATTCTCGGGCACGCGAGCGCGAAGACTGGGCTGCATTTAACGCCTACAATGCCGACCCTTGATGAGGCGGTCGGAAATTGCCCCATCAGCCGGCGTTGGCGTGCTCGCTGCTCGCCGCGATCAGCGTTTCACCAAGGGCTTCAGGGCTTTGCCTATCCATATAAATGCGCGCCAGCACTTCAGAACCGACCAGCAAATGGCGCACATTGCCTTCCGTTCGGGCAAGTGCAACGGCCGCACGTACATCATTGGCGCGCCACCGCATCACATGTTGCAGCACGCCCCTTTCCAGCAGGCTCTCCGTACCGCGGGTATAGTCGAGCGTGACGGGAAAACCCAGTTTGCGCTTGTTGATATTGACCCGTGGAATGTAGCTGCGCGCGACCCGCTTCAAAAGAAATTTCGACGTGCCGCGACGCTGCAAATCCCGCGGTGGCAAGTGCAGCCCGAAATCAATCACGGCATTTTCCAGGAACGGCACGCGCATTTCCACGCATGCCGCCATCGCCAGCCGGTCATGACGATTAAGCAGTGCCTGCAAATGATAGTTCAGATCATGCAGCTTGGCGGCAATCAGGCCACGCTCGACATGGGTCGAGAGCCCAAAAGCAGCGGCCGACATGCCCAGCTGATTGACGGCTTGATACGGCGCGGCCGCGGCAAGCCCCGAAGACCGTGCCATGGTGCCGGCCTGGATCAGCGAACTAAAGGCCGGTGCGGCGGCGAGTTGAAACCGCAGGGCGGCCGCGGCTTTTCTGTTTCGAAACCAGGAATATGGCGGATCAGCAGAACGCCAGCGTGCAGCGGCAATTGTGTGCGTGTCATACCCGCCGAACAATTCATCCGACCCTTCGCCGGTCAACAGAACCGGAATGCCGTCCCGATAGCTTTGCTGCGCAATTGCCAGCAAAGCCGGATCGGAGATAAATTCACTGGGCGTTTCCATGGCCCACAATGTGGTCGACCATTGACGCAGAAAGGTCTGCCGGTCGAGCGTTACCTTCTTCAGATCGACACCGACATGGCGTGCGGTCAACGAGGCGGCCTCAACTTCATTGGGACCACTGTCCGGATCGGCCACATAAGAACGCAAATTCCCCACATGGCGCCCGGCGATGGCGGTGATCAGGCCGGAATCGACGCCGCCGCTCAAACAGGTCGCAAGCGGTGTGTCAGCGGCCAGATGCATCTCGACACTGGCCTTAATCAGGCCATGCAGCATGGTTTGCTTTTCGCGCAAGCCCCGCTTGTCTTGCGCGGCGCGAGCTGCATCAAAAGCCGAATATGGGCTCCAATAGCGGATTTCTTCCACGGTTTCGCCCGACAGCTTCATGATTGTGCCGGGCCGTACCCGATCGATGCCGGCAAAGACGCTCGACCCGTTGGGTTCGCTCAGACGGACAAAGCGGTACGCCAGTGCCAAAGGGTCAATCGAAGGCGTCAGGTCACCGATTGCCAAAATGCCCTTATCCTCGGAGGCGAACACAAACCGATCATCGCGCCTGGCAAACGACAAGGGTTTGATGCCCAATCTATCGCGCGCGAGCCAAAGCGTATCTTGGCGCCGGTCATGATAGGCCAGCGCGAACATCCCGTTAAACCGCTTTATGGCTTCTTCAGGTCCCCAATGATGCAGCGCCTGCAGCACCACTTCGCTATCACCGTTGCTGCGGAACTTGATCCCGGCTTCTTCCAGTTCACCGCGCAGCACGCGGAAATTGTAGACTTCGCCATTATAGACAAGCGCACCGGTACCATCGGCCGTGCGCATCGGTTGCGCCGCACGGTCCGATCGATCGATGATCGCAAGCCGGCGATGGCCAAAGGCATAATCATCGGCAAGCAGAATGTCTTCGCCATCCGGGCCGCGATGGGCAATGGCCTTGATCATGTGACCGATGTCAATTGTATCGCGCTTGCGCAGCGGGCGACCAAATCGCCAAATGCCTGCTATTCCGCACATACTCGTTTACGCAATCCGCCTTCTTCGGCAGCTCAGTTACAGGAGCAAACCGGCCAGTGCAATCATGCGAACGCGCCGGCTACATCTCGCCGCGCCGGTATCGCAGCCTTGATTAAGTGCTGTGTCCGGTCATCGCCGCGACAGCCGCTGCAATATGGCCGGCAGCAGAGTTTCAAACTGCACGAGCAGCTCGGCATAATCATCGTCGCGGATCATGCGCTTTGCTTGCGGCAGGCTAACCCATTGGCGTTGGCGGGCTTCACTTTCGGCCCATTTCTTTGCCGTCGATTTGGCAAGCAACGGATAAAAGGTACAGGGCACATGCTCGAACTGGTCTTCAAATTGGCGTTCGATCAGCACGGTCATCGGAAAGTCGGTGATCAGCTTACCCTTCACGCCGGTTTCCTCCAGCGTCTCGCGCTCGGCCGTTGTCTGCATGGTCTCATCGTTTTCGACGACGCCTTTTGGCACGATCCATCGTTTGCGCGTCATGGAAGTTATCAGGAGGATCGTGACCGGGTCAGTCTTTTTTTTGGGACGGCGAAACGGAATGGCGCCTGCGCGATGAATGGTTGCATCGATAACCATGACGCAACTGTAGCACGGGCAAACTGCCAAACAAGGACAGTCGGAAAATTGTCACGAATTTGCCAACCATTCGTTCACCACAAACCGAAAGCGATGCGATTCAGACTTTGGAAACTGTGTTTTTTAAGTGGGTGGCAACACGGGTCGCGTAGTTTGCCAGTCACTGATCGAGGGGAACACCTTGACGGTAGTGCTGTAAATTTACGAGTAAGGAGCTCACCAATGTTTGCACGTTTCATCAAAGACGAGTCTGGCGCAACTGCTATTGAATACGGCCTGATCGCTGCTCTGATCGCTCTGGCGATCATCGTTGGCGCCGGCGCTCTCGGTTCTAGCTTGAATTCTAAGTTCGAATCTATCTCTACATCTTTCTAAGATTTGTAGAACGTCGAATTGCGGCCTGCTGTACCTTGTACAGCGGGCCGTTTTCTTGTTGGTCGCTACGTTTTCTTAAAGAGCTTCGGCTAAAACGGACACGTATTTCAAACCAAGGATCCGGGCATGATTGCAACGATCATCTTTGTCGTTTTTCCCTTCGCCATGATTTATGCGGCTTTGTCCGACATCTTGACGATGACCATTGCGAACCGGATTTCCCTTCTTTTGATCGGCGCGTTCGTGTTGGTTTCCCCATTCATTGGTTTGACCTGGGAACAATTTGCCTGGCATTGGGCTGCATTCGCGTTGGTCCTGACGGTGACTTTCGGCCTTTTTGCAGCTGGCGTAATGGGCGGCGGCGATGCAAAACTGATGTCGTCGACGGCGCTCTGGATCGGTTTCAATATGCATCTGCTCGATTATGCGATCGCCTTTACGGTCGCTGGCGGCGTGTTGACCTTGATGCTTGTCATTCTGCGCAACTCGGCCTTTGCCACCTATGTAGGTGAAATCCGCGTGCTTTGGCGCATGCTGGATGAAAAAGACATTCCCTACGGCGTTGCTTTGGCGATCGGCGGTTTGGTCGTCTTTCCTGAAACGGCCGCCATGCAATGGGCAATTGCACAAACCTTGTAGGTGTCATGCCAAGTGCAAGACTTCATTTACCCTACTTGATATCGAACCGTTAACCGTAATTACACCATTGGCAGGTCACTCTTGCTCAACAGCAGTATTTGCTTTGAGTGAGCGGGTGAGACCATGTCGACGCGTATGATAATTCTCGGTGTTGCCGTTTTAGCGGCTGGAGGCGCCGGATATTTAGCTATGAATATGGTGGGGCAGCCAGCGCCTACGCCCGTTGAGGCGCAAGCCGTGGCACCGCCGCCAATTGCCCTGGATCAGGTTCTGGTAGCAGACCAATCCATGTCCGTTGGTCAAAGAGTGGAACGCAATGTGCGCTGGCAGGATTGGCCGCAGCGCAGCCTTGCACCGGACTTCATCACGAAATCAGCAAGACCGGATGCGCTTGCGGAATTGGAACAGCGTATCGTGCGCTCGCCAATCGTTGAGGGCGAGCCCATTCGTCCGATCAAACTTCTGGGCGCCGATCAGAGTTTCATGTCATCTATTCTGCCATCGGGCAAACGCGCGGTTGCAACACAGATTGCCGCCGACACGTCAGCGGGCGGCTTTATCCTGCCGAATGACTATGTCGACGTGATCATGACGCGCCGAGGCCAAGGCAACAACAATGCCTTCTTCACCGAGACGATCATGGAAAACATCCGCGTCCTGGCGATCGACCAAACTGTGCGTGAAGCCGAAGACGGTTCACTGGTCATTGTCGGCCAGACCGCAACGCTCGAACTGTCACCGCGCCAGGCTGAAATCATCGTCGTTGCACAGCAAATGTCCGACCGCCTGACACTGGCGTTGCGCTCGGTTCAAGATGTCGATGCAGCCGAGATTGATGAAAGCGCTGAACACCTTTTGTCCGGTGGCGCCAATGGCGAGGGAGCGGTCAACATTATCAAAGGCGGCGCACTCGCCGTGCAAGGGGGGCAATGATTGATGTCTGACATTTCTCGGCAACGCGCATCCCATTTCCGGAGCGGTAAATCCATGAAAACGATCGTAAACAAGGCTTTCAAACTGGCAAGCGCCGCCGCCGTCGCGGTCGGCCTGCTGTTTGCCACATCGACCCTGACAATTGTCCCGAACCAGGCCTTTGCATCCAACATCATTCAGGTTGGCAAAAGCGGTGGTCGCGCGGAGTCGGTAGTCTTGGGCCTCGACAAATCGATCGTCCTCGAACTGCCTGCTGATGCACACGACATTCTGGTGGCAAACCCGACCGTTGCCGACGCCGTTTCGCGCACCGCGCGGCGCATATACCTGTTCGGTAAATCGGTCGGCACGACCAACATCTTCGTGTTCGACAAGCAGGGTCGCCAGATCGTCAATCTGGATCTCCAGGTTGAGCGTGATGTTGCCGGCCTTGATCGCTATCTGCAGCGCTTCATCCCGCGCTCTTCCATCAAGACCGAGATCATCAACGACAATATCATTCTGACCGGTTCGGTTGAGACGCCGCAGGACTCAGCCAAAGCGCAGAAGCTTGCCGAAATTTTCGTCAAGGGCGGTGACCGCGCTGACAATAATGGCGGCGGCTTCAGCTTCTTCAACTTTGGCGGCAGCAGCCAGATCGTCAATCTGCTGGAGATCAGCGGCGGCGACCAGGTGACGCTGAAAGTAACCGTGGCGGAAATCCAACGCTCGGTTCTCAAACAATTGGGCGTCAATGTGCTCGGCAGCCGCACAGGTGGCAACGGGATCACATTCTCCGGCGTCGGTAACTCCTTGGTCGGCGCCACAACACCACCGGCTTCAACCGGCTTCAATATTGGCGGCATGATCGGCGGCCTACAGCTCGATGCCTATCTGCGCGCCATGGAAGAAGCCGGCGTGATGAAAGCACTGGCAACACCTACGCTGACAGCCATTTCCGGTGAAGAAGCAGAATTCCGCGTCGGCGGCAGCGTGAACGTCGCTGCCGGGTCCGAAGCAGATGGCACGCGGGTCATCAACACCATCGAATATGGTGTCGGTCTCAACTTTAAACCGGTTGTCTTGTCGCCCGGCCGTATCTCGCTGCAAATCCGCACCGAAGTGTCCGAGCCTGTCGCCAACACAACAGGCGGCATCACCGCCGCTGAAGGTGGCCTGACACTGCGCGAACGCATTGCCGACACGACCATCGAACTGCCGTCGGGTGGGTCCATGGTGATCGCGGGCCTGATCCAGGATGATGTACGGCAGACAGTAACCGGCTTCCCAGTACTTAAAGACCTGCCGGTTCTGGGCACGTTGTTCCGCAGCCGCGAATACACCCGCGCCGAAACGGAACTGGTGGTCATGGTCACACCTTATCTGGTGCGTCCGGTGCCTGAATCGGCCATTGCCCTGCCGACCGACAATTTCAATCCGACCAGCGATGGTGCGGCCAACCTGATGGGTCAGGTCAACCGGATCTACGGAAACGTCAACAAAGACTTGCCGAACGGCCGCTATCACGGCGCCGTGGGCTTCATCTACAAGTGATTGGAGTAAGGCCGATGGCGCCGCAAAAACTGATCAAACTGACATTGCTCTTCGCACTGGCTGGGACCGTCAGCGGTTGCATGGGCATTGGCCAAAAACGCGATAGCTTTACGGTTGGTTCCGTGCCGGAAGACTACCGCACGACCCATCCGATCATTCTGGCCGAAGGCGAGCAAAGCTTTGATGTGCCGATTTCGCAGGGTGCGCATGCTTTGACCGATCCGGTCAAATCCAACATTCGCGGCTTTGCCAATAACTTCAAGAACTCCGCTTCGGGCATGATGTACATGTTGCTGCCAGCAAACTCGCCCAATGCAAGCGCGGCTGCTGGCGTGCGCCGCCATGTTCTGGAGGCGCTGGAAGCTGGCGGCGTGTCACGTCACAAAGTGTTGGTCCAGAATTATGATGCATCGGCACATGGTCCAACCGCACCGATCCGGCTGGCGTTCAAAAAAGTGACCGCGTCGACCAATGAATGCGGACGCTGGCCGGAAGATCTCACGGCCACGTCGGAAAACGGCAACTACCACAATTTCGGATGCGCGACGCAATCGAACCTGGCCGCAGCCATCGAAAATCCGAGCGATCTGATGGCGCCGCGTGCGCAGACGCCGATCGATGCGCAACGCCGCGGCGCGGTCTACGAAGAATATATCGCAGGAAACTGAGTTGCCCGTGCAAGTCACCAACTAGGGTCATTGGATAAGAGATATGTCAAACGCAGCGTTGGAAACCAAAGACACTGTCGACGAAGCACAAGTGCTCGGCGACCCGAACAAATTGGCGGATGTTCGGCCGATCCCGCGCATCTCCATTCAAGCCTTTTGTGAAACACAATCGGTGATGTCACCGGTTGAAAAAATGATCTCCGACCGGCGTATGGCCAACACGCAGGTGCGCACGCATATGGGCGGGCTTGTCGCGGCAATCGACTATTACCAAACCGCGCCGACGCCAAATCTGATCATCGTTGAATCGACATCGCGTCCCGACGAACTGCTGGCAACGCTAGAAGGCTTGGCGGAAGTTTGTGATCCGAGCAGCCGCGTGGTTGTGGTCGGCCATTACAATGATGTTGGCCTTTACCGCGAGCTGACCCGCTCGGGCGTATCAGAATATCTCGTTGCGCCAGTATCGATTGCCGATTTGATGAACGTCATTTCGTTGCAATTTGTTGATCCGGAAGCCGAGCCGCTTGGCCGGACGATCGGGTTCATTGGCGCCAAGGGGGGTGTCGGTGCGTCATCGATCGCCCACAATGTGGCCTGGTCGATTTCGACGCTGTTTGAAAGCGAAACCGTTGTTGCCGACATGGATCTGCCTTTCGGCACCGCCAATATCAATTTCGATCAGGACCCGGCACAAGGCATGGCCGAAGCGGTTTTTGCGCCCGAGCGTGTGGACGAGGTTTTCGTCGACCGCCTGCTTGCGCAATGTGCCGAGCACCTGTCTCTGCTGGCCGCACCGTCCATGCTGGACCGGACCTATGATTTTGACAGCGATGCCTTTGCCAGCCTGATCGAGGCAACACAGCGCACCGCGCCCAATGTCGTTCTCGACATTCCCCACGTCTGGAACTCATGGACCGAAAAGACACTTGCCCAGATCGATGAGGTGGTCATCGTTGCCGCGCCTGAACTGGCCAATTTGCGAAACGCAAAGAACATGGTCGACACGCTCAAGCGCCTGCGCCCCAATGATTCAGCGCCGCGTCTGGTAATCAACATGGTCGGCATGCCCAAGCGCCCTGAAATCTCACCGGCAGATTTTGCAGAGCCGCTCGAACTGGATCCGACAGCGATTATCCCGTTCGATGCGACCCTGTTCGGCAACGCCTCCAACTCCGGCCGTATGATCGCCGAGACCGATGCGGCCAATCCGATCGTTGCCATGTTGTCCGATGTCGCGCACGCGGTCACCGGGCGTGGCATTGTTGCAAGCAAACCAAAGACGGGCCTGAAGGGTATCCTCGCCCGTTTGAAAAAATAAGCACAGCGGAAGCGGATTATCTCCATGTTTGGAAAGCGCGGTAGCGGATCATCGACAGGAAATCAGGGTTTTGGCGGCCGCTCGGCTGCGCCGCAACAGCAAGAGCCTGCGCCCGCGCCAGAACCGGATCTGGTGCCGGCTGAAGCAGCACCGGAAGATGCACCCATTGCGGCCGAAGAGACAGCTGCTGCCGCACCGGCGCCGGCGCCACAACCGGTTGCGCAGCCAATGCCAGCAGCGCAGGAAGCTGCGCCCGCCCGCTCAAAATCAAAGCGTGACGAGAGCTATTACGATACCAAAACGCAGGTCTTCGCAGCGCTGATCGAGACCATCGATCTGTCGCAGCTGTCCAAATTGGATGCTGAATCCGCACGCGAGGAAATTCGCGACATCGTCAACGATATCATCGCGATCAAAAACTATGCAATGTCGATTGCCGCGCAGGAAGAACTGCTCGAAGACATTTGTAACGATGTGCTCGGTTACGGCCCGCTGGAACCGCTTTTGGCCCGTGACGACATCGCCGACATCATGATCAATGGCCCGGACCACGCTTACATCGAGGTCAAGGGTAAGGTTGAGCGCGCTGACATCCGCTTCCGCGATGGCCAGCAATTGCTCTCCATCTGTCAACGCATCGTTAGCCAGGTCGGCCGCCGCGTCGATGAAGCCAGCCCGATCTGTGACGCCCGTCTTGCCGACGGTTCACGGGTTAACGTTATCGCGCCACCATTGGCGATCGATGGCACGGCACTGACAATTCGTAAGTTTAAGAAAGACAAGCTGACGCTCGATCAACTTGTCAGTTTTGGATCGATTTCGCCGGAAGGCGCTACGCTTTTGCAGATCATCGGCCGTGTCCGGTGTAACGTCGTGATCTCTGGCGGTACCGGTTCTGGTAAAACCACGCTGCTGAATTGTTTGACCCGCTATATCGACGAGGATGAGCGGATCATCACCTGCGAAGACTCCGCCGAACTCCAATTGCAACAGCCGCACGTCGTACGCCTTGAGACACGCCCGCCCAACCTTGAGGGTGAAGGCACGATCACCATGCGCGACCTGGTTAAGAACTGTCTGCGTATGCGCCCGGAACGGATCATCGTCGGCGAGGTGCGTGGCTCGGAAGTCTTTGATTTGCTGCAGGCCATGAACACCGGTCACGATGGTTCGATGGGCACCATTCACTCCAACTCACCGCGTGAGTGTTTGAGCCGGATGGAATCCATGATCGCGATGGGCGGCTTCAACCTGCCGCAGAAGACAGTGCGCGAGATCATCGTCGGTTCGGTGGATGTAATCGTTCAGGCTGCGCGCCT